>JAPKBL010000022.1 GCA_028823415.1 Mariniblastus sp. | reverse complement strand
GATTCTCCGATAGCTGATTCTCCGATGGCTGATTCTCCGATGGCTGATTCTCCGACTGAGGCGTTGGAACCAAAGAGCGTTCCTTTCCAGAGATTCGATCTGAAATAATAGATGTCAAATCGACGCCAGCTTGCATTAGCTTGCCGATTTCGATTGGCGTCATCGCAATCGTCCCTTCCCCCGTGATCAGCCAAAAGGAAGGAAAACTCCGCACGCCATAATTAAACAACGTGGGATGCTCGAGGCCCCGAGTCATTCCATGTGCCCCCGCCAATTTATTGGTTTCGATAAAGTCATTTACAACTTTTTGTTCGCCATCGACATTGATCGACAACAGGCGAAGATCATATTGCTGCTTTAACGCCGTGTGCATCTCTTGAATCATCTTCTGCTCTGCCACAACATTCGGACTCGCAGTCGTCCAGAAATTAAGCAGTAGAAACTTTCCGTCAAATTTATCGAATTTGATTTTCTCAGCGCCACTGACGCTGGCCAATTCAAACGGAGGAGCAGGATCTCCCGTTTTCAACAATGGAGTAATCTCGATCTGAAGTGGCGGCAATGAAACTTCGTCAACACCCTCGAGAACTTCAATTTGCGCAAACAGCTCGAATACATAGTCGGTTTTCTCTATTTGACGGTCTAACCTTGCGGCCAATCCGTAAATCCCAACGGGCACATCGTAAACAACAAAACGCCCCTCCGAATCAAATTTAATATCAAAAACCTTCGCCTGCCCCAAAAGACGTTGACGCTGTTCGAGAAATTTCTTTCCCTCAATCGACGCCATAAATCCCTCTACCCAAGCAATTCGAGCAGGAATGTCCCATTGATCGAACTCCGCCGGTAATGGGGGAAGTGGCAATTTAACTTGTTCTCTGAGCGTTGCCTTTAACTGATCGAAGGGAACAGTCAGTGATAAGCCGTCCCAAGATTTTCGATTGGCCTTGGAATATTCAATTTTCCCACGAACCACCGCATCCTCACCCCAGGCCGAGACCGGAATTAAAAACATCATTACGACAATAGCCAATCCTCCTCCACCCGACCATTGCGACCGAACCTGTGTATTTGAACGGGACAACTGCATTGCAAACCACCGAAAAAATTGTAGAAAAACCGGAAAGGCCATGATCTTAACTGAAAATGCCACCGTTGAAGACTATTTCTCGTCGCCGCGATCGTCAACGAGAACTCACCCCAATCGCTCAAGTTGATGTTTTGGTTTAACGATTTAACGGATTAGCGTTCAATCCACATGAATTTCGAAGGATTTATCAGCAGATCGCCTCTTGGTAGTTGACCATTGGCCCGCCGAAAAATTAAACTCTCAAGCTTGCATGAACCGGTGATTGCCGATTAACTTGCCAACCGCTTCATTAGCGGCGTTTAACTTATTGCCTGAGGAGATCAGGGTGCCTGGACAGTGTGTAATTGGATTGCAGTGGGGTGACGAAGCCAAAGGAAAATTGGTCGACTTGCTAACCGATGGAAAAGACCTTGTCGTTCGCTATCAAGGCGGAGCCAACGCCGGCCATACCGTCGTGATTGGCGATGATGTCTACAAACTCCACCATATTCCGAGTGGAATTATCAACGACGGTGTTTTGAACTTAATCACACCCGGAGTTGTTATCAATCCGCCAACGATTCTCAAGGAAATAAATTCACTTGCGGAACGCGGAATTGACGTCTCCTCACGGATGAAGATCAGCCAACGTGCGCACGTTGTAATGCCTTGGCACATCCTCGAAGACAAGATGTGGAATCAGCTTGTCTCCGGTGAAGACAACATCGGAACAACGCTACGGGGCATCGGCCCCTGCTACGCCGACAAAATTGGACGCAGTTTTGCAATTCGCATGGGCGACTTAATTCAGCCCGATTTTGCAGAGCGCGTTCGAAAAATTGTCGCGGTAAAAAAGAAAGTCTTGTCGGCAGCATCCGGAAACGCCGAAACGGAACTCGACGCCGAGGCAATCGTTACGGAGTACCAAGCGTACGCCAAACAGCTGGAGCCCATGATCACCGATACCAATCGGATCTTGCTCGACGCTGTTGATGACAACAAAGACATCCTCTTCGAAGGCGCCCAAGGCTCACTGCTGGATATCGACCATGGCACGTTTCCATTCGTCACTAGCAGCAACAGCTCGGGTGTCGGGATCTCCACGGGCTCAGGTGTTCCAGGGAACTGGATCGAAAAAGTCATCGGTGTCACCAAGAGCTACGCAACCCGAGTTGGTGGAGGCCCCTTCCCAACCGAGCAGGACAACGAAAAAGGGCAACACATTCGCGACATGGGCAACGAGTACGGCACGACTACCGGGCGGCCTCGCCGCTGTGGCTGGTTTGATGCTGTGGCTGCCCGCTACACCGCTCGACTCGGCGGCGTCACCTCCGTCGCATTGACGATGCTTGATGTTCTCAGCGAGCTCGAGGCGATTGATGTCTGTGTAGCCTATGAAATCGACGGAGAGCGCATCCAACACTTTCCTGCAAACGTAAATGACCTAAGGAAATTGTCGCCGATATATGAAACCATACCTGGCTGGCAAGTCGATGTAACCGGCGCCCGCTCATTGGACGACTTGCCCCTCAATGCAGTCCGGTACGCTCGTAAAATCGAGACATTGATTGGCCGCCCAATCGAGTTTATCTCCGTCGGGCCCGATCGAGCTCAAACAATTCGCATTTCCAAAAACGAATCCTTGGAAGATTACTTAAACGCCAAAGCTGTTTGAATTATTTAATTTAAACCGCGAACGATGGGATCGATTCCGAATTCAATCGCAGTTTTCAATCGCAGTTTCAACCTCCATGAATTCATCTGATAAACCATTGCAACTCAATGTGGCACCGGAAAAGATTCCGAGGCATGTTGCAATTATCATGGATGGCAATGGACGCTGGGCCGAGCGACAGGAACTGCCTCGGATTCGCGGCCACCAACAAGGCGCTAAAACTGTACGTTTGATTACCGAAGAGTGCGCCCGAGTCGGCATTAAACAACTCACACTCTACTGCCTCTCAAGCGAGAACTGGAAACGCCCCGAGGACGAACTTGAATTCCTAATGTTGTTGCTTTCGCAATATATGATTCAAGAGCGCGAGACGATGATGGAAAATAACATTCGCCTACAAATCATCGGTAGGCGAGAGCGGATTCCCCCGGATGTTCAAACGGAGATGGACAAATCCCTCGAGATGACCTCCGGCAATACCGGCACTTGTTTGTGCCTTGCCATTAATTACGGTGGGCGCGCCGAAATTGTGGATGCCGTTCGTCAAATCACTGCCGAAGTTGTCACAGGGGAACTGGAAGCTTCAGAGATCACCGAAACAACCGTCTCCGATCACCTTTACACTGCTGGAATGTCTGACCCTGACCTATTGATTCGAACTGCTGGTGAAATGAGAATTAGCAATTACTTGCTTTGGCAGATCAGCTATGCTGAAATGTGGGTCACTGAAAAAATGTGGCCTGAGTTCTCAATCGCAGATTTCCACCAAGCGATTAGCGATTTTTCGAAACGGAACCGCCGTTTCGGTGGTCTCAACAGTTAGGAACCAACGTGCTAGGGCGTCGCTTAATTTCCGCTGCGGTCATCATTTCCTCGATGCTGCTTCTGCTGTACTTCGATTACTCTCTCGGATGCGATGAGAGTCTCGGGCGGCCTGGCCTGTTGCTTTGCGGGTTGGCGGTAATCCTTGCCGCGATGGCAGCGAGTGAATTAGTCATCATGTTCGACAATGTCGCCTGTAGAATGAATCATCACCTGACCGTTGGCGCAACGGTGGTTATGACCTGCACAGCATTCGCGCCCGTGCTTTGGAGAGACCAGCCAGACATCTGTCCGATGGGGCACTTCGGGTGGGCAATGGCCGGAATCGTCTTGGCAATCGTCCTCGAGTTCGTTTTCCAAATGCGGAACTTCAACCCGGCGCCCTCATCGGCAAATGGGGAAATTATTGATCGACTGGGCCGCTCAGCGCTGATTTTCATCTATCTGAGCATGCTATTCGCGTTCCTTGTTCCTCACCGGTTACTCCAGAATGATAACGCGTTGGGACTGGTTGCAATCATTACGCTCATTACCTCCGTCAAGCTCGCCGACTCCTTCGCCTATTTCATCGGCAAGCGATTTGGAACCATCAAATTGGCCCCCAAACTAAGTCCGGGAAAAACAATTCAAGGATCCGTGGGCGCCTTGGTCGGCGGATGCGTTGGCACCGCCATTGTCGTTTACATCGTCGCACCATGGATTTTTGCAATCGAAATCGCCAAGCCTTGGTGGTGGATTCTGGTTTACGGCATTTTGGTCACCTGTGCCGGAATGGTGGGCGATCTCGCTGAATCACTCATCAAACGTGACACAAAAACGAAGGACTCCAGCAGCTGGCTTCCAGGACTCGGCGGCATCCTCGACATCATGGACTCGCTGGTTTTTGCTGCCCCGGTCTCTTTTTTCCTGTGGATAATTGCCGACCTTCCGGCCTCTCCCTGAGCCGACGATTTCTTAGAATTCTACTTTCGTAACCGGTTACCGATCCTCGTCAGTCAGCTCCGAGATATCCTTAGGAAGCGCTTCATCAACGATTCCGTAAGCCCCTCGGCCGTTATCCCGAATTCGGTTTTTGGCATCGTCAACAATCGATTCAACATCTGCGTCCCAATAAAGCTCTCGCGCTACTTTGACATCGGGAGTCTTTAACGGTCTGATGAACCGAAACCCGACCCCCAATCCCGGCGAGTCGGTGTACCACCATGGACTCTTGGGATAATTGGGATCCTCGTATTTCCATTCCTTATCGTCTGAACCAAGTCGGGCAGCACTCCTACAGTCCTCTGGCTCTAACTCCCAGGACCCTCCGCGAATCACGCGTGGATACAATTTGGTCGGACGACGAAACGCTTGATCAGTCGAGACAGATTCTCCGGACTTAACATGGTCGTATCCCTCTTCGCTATATTCATCAAGCACCCACTCAGCGACGTTTCCGTACATGTCGTGTAATCCCCATGGATTCGGTTTCAATTCGCCGACGGGGTGGCGTTCATCGTCCGATGTCTCAATATTCCAGGCATGATCTTCGAGGTCATCTGGGTCATCCCCAAAATAATACGCCGAGGTTGTCCCGGCACGGCAGGCGTACTCCCACTCGGCTTCGGTAGGAAGTCGATAAAAATCACCGGCCATTAAGCTCAGCCATTTTGTATATTGCTTAGCCGCAAATTGGGTCATCGTTGCCGCCGGCTGATCATCTGCCTCGCCAGCGGAGTACGTGAAACTCGCATCGTACAATGACGAAGGTGCCGTCACGGCATCAATCTCGTTATCGCCGTCGACCTTGCGAAGCCCTTTGCCATTGAGTGCTTTAAAGACCCTGTCGAGCTGCATGTATTTCTTGTATTCAAGCCAAGTGACCTCGTACTTCCCCATCCAGAACGGTTCGACCACAACTTCAAATTGCGGCCCCTCATCATCGCGGCGGTCGTCTTCATCATCCGGACTTCCCATCGTAAACTTCCCGCCGGGAATTGGAACCATTACGAATTGAATTTTCGATCCAGGGATGGTTGCCGTGTAGGGCACCATGAATCCACCTTCAATCTCAACGAACCTTCCAGAGGCCGGTTTCTCTTTTACGATCCCCAGATTGTTCTCATTTGACACCTTAGAAATCGGCGCTTCAAACGAGACTGTTTGGATCAAATTCAGTGGCGTCAACTTGGACAGCTCGGTAACAGGAGTCGGTTTAGTCGTTTGAAAAATTAAAAACGACAATAAAACAAATGCGACGCTTCCGCACGCAACACAATTGAAAGATAACTTCACGTTGTTAGTTTCCTACTAAAACAATAAAACGGTCGCTTCATTATGCCTCGGATCGAAACAAAATAAATAGCACATCTGCTGCCAATTATAAGATACCCGAGGCTCTAAAAAAATCGAAAAAAAAGCCCTGCAGTCCCAATTTCATCCCAATTCTTAATCGCTAAGGGTCGAAATTTCTCCCACTAAGTTTTGGCCAATTTTCTTCCTGATCTCATTTTCCGAGTAATTCTGACTAAACAGAAATTGCATTTTCGTTAATGCCGCCTCGATCGTCATATCGCGACCTGGGATTACTCCCACTTCGGTCAACGCCTTTCCGGTGGCGTAACTCCCTTGAGTCATCTCGCCATGAAGGCATTGCGTACACCCTAAAATCACCATCCCGGCCTGAGTAGCCGACGAGATCGCATCCAGAAAATCTCGATTTTCGGTCGGGCCGTTTCCGTCACCAAAGGTCTCGAGAATAATCCCTTTGAGTGGCCGCTGTAAAAGATGGCGAAGGATATCAACCGACATTCCCGGAAATATACGAAAGGCAGCAACCTCGGTGGCCTGAATCGGTTTCACTTGCAATCCGGGAGACGTGGACTCTGGAAATAGGAAATTTTCCTCAAAAATCTCGATGGAAGTCCCCACGGTTGCCAGAGGTGGATAGTTTGGAGAATCAAAAGCATCGAAGCGGGTCGCACTTACCTTGGTACTTCGACAACCGCGAAATAAGTGATCACCGAATAAGAGGCAAACCTCAGGGATTTGATAATTCGCCGCCAAAACCATTGCGGTTTTAAGATTTTCACGGGCATCATTTCGGATTTGACCGAGCGGCAGTTGCGCTCCAGTCAAAATGACTGGCCTTGATAATCCATCAAGCATGAAGGCAAGGGCAGCCGCACTGTAGGCCATCGTATCGGTCCCATGTAACACGACAAAGCCGTCGTAAGCATCATGACGCGTCTGAATATCCTCCGCGATATCGCGCCAAATTGCAGGCGTCATGTTCGATGAATCAACCAGCGGATCGTATTCAATCAAATCAAATTTAGGCATCGGCGCCTGAGATAATTCCTCCATGTTCGCCATTTGATTGGCGAGGTACCCAGCCGAAGGACGGTAACCTGATTCCGAGCGCCGCATCGAGAGCGTCCCACCGGTATTAATTACACAAATTTTCTTCACGAATTTTATCCATTCGGCTGAGTCGATTTCCGAACCATTGTAAACAATATGCTAACTTCCTGCCGAAACTTTATCGGCTTAAAATCTCAATCTACTCATCGCAAGTTCAGGGGTTTTGGCTCAAAAGATGATCTAGGTTGACGGCACCTGTTTCATACGACATTCTTTATTGCGTCACAAATATGTTTTAAATATGTTTTCGAAACAAGTTTTTCCCTAACGAGGCGAACTCCATGGCTGAAAAAGATCAATCCCCTAACCCCCGCCCCATTACCGTTGACGAATCAAAAACGATTAGCTCTTATGCCAACTTCTGCCGCGTTACGGGATCACCGGAAGAATTGATTGTTGATTTTGGAATGAACTCGCAACCGATGGGACAGAATGAGAAACCCGTCGAAATTTCGCAGCGAATCGTACTCAATTTCTACACAGCCAAGCGCCTCTTACACGCGCTCCATGTTTCAGTTCAAAGACACGAGGAAATTTTTGGGAAAATCGAAACGGATATCCAAAAACGAGTCGTTCCGCGCGAAATGAAATAGCGATCTACCGCGAGTGGACCAATTAAGATATCTGAGAGGCCACCCCAGGGTTGGCCTTTTTTCCTTGGCTAGTCACGCGCCCCCTTAATCCGCCACACTGGAACCCTTTTCACCCCAGCGGCAGCGATGAGTAACGCCCCTTTTTCAAGGTCCAACTCATCGGTAAATTGAAGCATTACCCCAAACTCAAACATCGACCTTTTTCGGAACCACCATGGCTAAAGTTACGATTAATGATATTGAAGTCGCTGGCAAATCAATCCTAATGCGAGTCGATTTCAACGTCCCCTTAAACGACAACCTTGAGATCACCGACGATCGTCGAATTGAGATGGCACTGCCCTCCATCAAATCGGTCGTTGAGCGTGGCGGTCGCTTAATTCTCGTTAGCCATCTTGGCCGTCCCAAAGGCGCACCTTCATCGAAACTAAGCCTTGCCCCGGTCGCCACGCGACTTTCAGAAATCCTCGAAAACAAAGTCTCGTTTGCAACCGACACCGTCGGCCCAGACGCTGCTGAGAAAGCCCAGCTGCTCCAGAACGGTCAGGTCTTAGTTTTGGAAAATCTGCGATTTGATGCGAGGGAGAAATCGGGCGATGAATCATTCTCTGCACAGTTGGCTGATTTTGCCGACATCTACTGCAATAATGCATTTGGCACCTGCCACCGAGAAGATGCTTCGATGTACGGCGTTCCCCTCGCCATGGGTGGAAAACCCAAAGTTGTTGGAACTCTCGTTGAAAAAGAAATCAAATACCTCAAAGAAGTCATCAGCAACCCCGACCGACCCTTTGTTGCAATTTTAGGGGGAGCTAAAGTATCTGACAAAATCAAAGTCATCGAAAACCTGATTGGTGTCTGTGATCACATTTTGATCGGCGGCGCGATGGCTTATACGTTCGCCTTGGCAAAAGGCGGGAAGGTTGGCAATAGCCTCGTCGAACCCGATAAAATTGAACTGGCAAAGCAACTTATCGCTCAAGCCGGGGAAAAACTAGTTCTGCCCGTCGACACCCATTGCGGTGATGACTTTAACGCCCAATGCAACAAACAAATTGTTCCCGCTGGCCAAATCTCAGACGGATTTGAGGGACTCGACATTGGTCCCGAATCCGCCAAACAGTTTGCCGATATTATTAAATCTGCGAAGACCGTCGTCTGGAACGGACCGATGGGTGTTTTTGAAATGCCACCCTTTGACGAAGGCACGAAAATCGTTGCCCAGGCCATCGCTGACAGTGATGCCATCAGCATCATTGGAGGTGGGGATAGTGCAGCCGCGATTTCGCAGCTCGGCTTCGAGGATTCTGTGACCCATGTAAGTACCGGAGGGGGAGCGAGCCTTGCCATGCTCGAGGGCAAAACATTTGCTGCCGTCGAAATTCTCGATGATAAAGAATAGACGCCCCCACAAAAGCGAAATGCGTAAAGGCAAGTATTTACCAGCGACGCATGGAAACGAGCAAAGATTGACCCCCGCAGCTTATCCCTCGCAGCGTCTTTTGTGGTATGTTGGCAAAGATATTTCCAAAATAGCGTTTTAATTCAACTGAAGTATTGCATCTGAATTTCCAAGAGCCGACCACCTCAAGACCATCGCGATGGTTGACGCAAAACTCTACCTAACTTCTAAGCGCACCACGACATCCGCCTGTTTTCCACGTTCTCCATGCTTAACAACGCCCCTGTACAAAAACTGAAACACGATGGATTAACCGTCGAAGGATACTCTCGCGCGGCGGTACAATCCTATTGGCGAATCCCCGAACTCAAACTGGGATTTGATTTAGGTGCACATCCGTGGGATTTCATGGGCACCCCGACTTGGTTAATTAGCCATTGCCACCTCGATCATATCGCGGCGTTACCGCTGTATGTCGCGCGCCGCAGACTCATGAAAATGAGCCCACCCAAAATTTACCTCCCGCAAACCAACGTCGATGCGGTTAGGCAAATGCTCAATTCGTTCGTCAAACTTGACCGAGGAAAAATGCCCTGCGACTTAATTGGCGTAGCGCCTGGGGATGAAATTGAGATTTCTCGAGAGCTCGTTGTCAACGTTCTCGAGACCAAACATACGGTCCCAAGTGTCGGGTATATCATCTCCGAACGTCGCAAAAAACTGAAGACAGAATATCTTGGTTTAAACGGTGACGAAATAAAATCACTCCGCGGGAACGGAACAGAGATCACGACCGAGTGCCGCATGCCATTGGTTGGATTCACAGGAGACACCTCGCCGGCCGGCCTTGACAACAACCCCGAATTCTACGAAACAAAAATTCTAATTACCGAGATGACTTTTATATCACCGGAACATCGAAAAGAGTTAATCCATAAAAACGGCCACATGCACCTGGATGACTTTATCGCCCGCGAGGACAAATTCAACAACGAAATAATCATCGCCGGTCATTTCAGCACGCGTTACAGTCTCCATCAATCGAAAAAATTGGTAAGCCAGCAGTTGCCGGGAATGCTCGGAGGAAGATTGAAGTTGTGGGTTTAAGGGACGATCAATTTCCGGTCATCGCCCACCAAATGAATGAGGGCCAATCGC
Source organism: Mariniblastus sp. (assembly GCA_028823415.1). GTDB lineage: Bacteria > Planctomycetota > Planctomycetia > Pirellulales > Pirellulaceae > Mariniblastus. The sequence continues at coordinate 48,561 of JAPKBL010000022.1, read as the reverse complement.
CAAGCTCGACGTTCCACCCGCAGCTCGGTAAGCCGAAGTCCGTGTACATTCACATCCCTTTTTGCCGGCATCGTTGCGGCTATTGCAACTTCACTCTGGTCGCGGGGCGAGATTACTTAATTGATCGATTCCTCGATGCTCTCGAAATTGAAATTAGCTGGATTGATCAAACCTATCTCATTGAAACGTTGTTTCTTGGAGGTGGAACCCCCAGTCATCTCAGCCCTCAACAACTTGGCCGGCTCGCTGAAATTATCGGCAGTCGATTCGTATTCTCTTCGACCGCTGAAGTCACGGCCGAATGTAACCCCAACGACCTCGACCACCAACGTCTTTATGCACTAAAGGATATGCGAGTCAACCGAATTAGCCTTGGAGTTCAGTCGCTCAACGAAGCTAAACTCAAACGTCTAGAGCGGGATCATTGTGAAACCGATATCCGCCGAGCCGTCTCAAGTGCCAAAAACCTCGGGCTTGATATTTCACTTGATATGATCTTTGCCGCACCGCAAGAAACGCTGGCTGACTGGCAAACGGACCTCAATCAAGCCATCTCGCTAGAGCCTGATCATATGTCAACCTATGAATTGACCTACGAAAAAGGAACGCAATTTTGGAATCGACTTAACCGTGGCAATGTAAACGAAGCAGATGAAGATCTGCGAGCTGAAATGTACGCCTTCGCGATCAACCGGCTGAACGAATCTGGAATGAATCAGTACGAAGTATCCAGCTTTGCTCGAACCAGCAAGACCTGTCGCCACAATCTAGCGTACTGGCAAGGCGATCCATTTTTTGCATTCGGGCCAGGCGCCGCCAGATTCGTGGATGGGATTCGAGAAACCAATCACCGCAGTACCACCCATTACCTAAAACTGATTCACTCTGGTCAATCCCCGGTGGCAGAACGAGAGCTGCTCGCTCCTGAGCCGGCAGCCCGCGAACGATTAGCCATTGGCTTGAGAATGACCAAAGGTATCGACGAAAATAATTTTCTTGAGCGAACGGGATACTCTGTAGCATCCATTCTAAAAGATTTTCAACAGACCCTCATAAAAAACGGGCTATTGAGACACGAAGGCAGTCAATTCCGCCTGACTGAACATGGAATTATGCTTTGCGATTGGATTGCCGCGGAGATCGTAAATCTCCAAAAAAGAAAACCACAAAGTTGACCGCACCGTTCATTCCCGGCTGTCGTCAACTTCCGAACCAATTTTTTTGACAACATCGACTTCCCCTTTGATCCTCCCCTTGACCAATTGTAGTTGCTCCGCCGCAATGGCGACCAATTGTTTATAATCTCGCCGCCCCGAATAGGTAAAGACAATTTCAGAAAGTAGATCATGCGCCGTTGCCATCTCAGCGGGGGAGGTGACCTCCTTGGCAACGGCGATCATCTCACTCAGCTCGGCAATGTCCGTTGGCAAAACTTTCTTGTTGGTCAATTCACCCAACCGCACGACCGACTCTTGGTAAACGTGGCGTTCTCTTCCGTCTGGATCAATCGAAGCGGCTAATTTAGTAAAAATCCTCTTCGCGGCCTCATCGCTTTCGTCTAACTGATATTGTACTGCGCGTCCGAAATCAACAACGTTCTCAGTTTGAAGTCGAGTGACCAATCCACGCTCAGCATTGCGAACGAGTGACTTCCTTCGTGCCACATAAAACAGGGTCTCCGAATCTTGTTTGACTTCCGAGTCACCTGCCATCAGAGGCTTTAATAGAATCTCCGCCTCTCCCCACTGAACTGAGTCGTCTGACTGTAACATCGCCGTCGCCCGCGAAACAATCTCTCTCGGACTTTCCGGGATCAAGCAATAAATGATCAAGCACGCGACTGCCAAAAAAGCAACAACTTGGAATGCGATCGTTTGAATCACTGGCGTGTGTGTTTTCTGGACTCGCTTTTGCTTCTTTTTCTTGATGCCGAGCAAGCGGCGGGCCTCTGCCTTATCGGTTCCAATCGTTAACGGGTTAAACCCGCCTGAAATTTGGGAAATCGCTGATTTCTTCGTTGCATCAATATTTTTTATTTCATCAAACGCCAAAATAATACCGGAAGCAGAATGTGGGCGGTTCTTCGGGTCGGGAGATAACATCTGGCTGACGATCTTATCCAACCAAATTGGGCAATTCATGATATAACTCGCCACCGACGGCACGTCAGCCTTCATTTTCATTTTTGTCATCCGCCCAATGGTGTCAGGCGGATAGGGTAGTTTACCGGTCAACATCTCAAACAAGATCACACCGAGAGTGTAAAAATCAGACTTTTGCGTTGCCCCATCACGAAATTGCTCCGGTGCCATGTACGCCGCGGTGTCCAACTCCCGCCGGCGGGTCTTATCCCACCGCCGCTTTTTTGGCCGATTCAATCGGAGATCCGCGATTTTGATCCGATGCTCGTCGGTCAATAATATCTTGTCCGGCGTCAACTTGGAGTGAATCAGATCCTTGCTGTGGAGGTATCTGAGAACATCCGCGATCTGACGACCATATTCGACGACCAAATCGGGAGTGAGTTTACCGCGTCGAGAAAGCACTGTCGCCAGCGATTCACCCTCGATTAATTCACTGGCAAAAAAAACGCGTTCCTGATCGACTCCCGCACCGTAAACTTTTACAAGTCCCGGGTGGACGAGATTTTGCAATTCAACGACCTCTCGATCGATTTTAGCGAGCGCCTGCTCCCACTCCACTGCTGGAGGCAACTTAATGAATTTGAGCGCTACCTCGCGGCCCTGCTCAGTTTGCACGGCACGGTAAACTTTCTGGCGGCGACTACCAAGCTTGCTGACAATCATGAAGGGACCGACGTGTGTATTTTCCACGGGACCACCGATAGCTTTAAAAAGTACGAAGAGGGATGGAGGAAACAGGACGTTTCCAGGAGGAGGTATCTGACTGCTAGTCTACTTGGTGAACCGGAATTTTCAAAACTAGGTTCACAGCAATTTCCATTCGGAAACCAATAATTTCAGTCTCTGGGAGGAAACAAGGGAAGATTGAATTAATGGCCAGCAAACTGCCGCCATTGATTTTCCTCTGATAAACCGCAACTTATCGCCTCGAGCCAAGACATCTGGCGCCGGCAATCTAAACTTCGACAAATCTAATGGCTGTATTAATTGCGCAAGCCTGATCGAATTCGTGGGGGAGATAAAAACCTTATCCGTCTGGAAACTGCCGTAGATATTCATAGACAGCCATCGTCGTTGCCGTCACTACGTTGTAGCTATAGGGCATCCCATAAACAGGAATCTCTATTACATCATCCACCAACGCGAGCTCATCAGCAGTCATCCCATCACGCTCATGGCCGATGATGAGTGCTGTGCGGCGACGATAAACATACTCATAGATCAACTGCGAACGATCAGTCTGCTCAAGGCCGACGATACGATAGCCTTCTTTTTTCAGCGTCTTCAAGACCGGCACAAGTGTCCGACGCCTTTCGATAACAACGTGCCCAATTCCATCGCGAGCGATCGTCGGATCAATCTTTGCTGTTCCGCATGCGATGATTTTCTCGGCTGCCGCACAACCGGCAAGCCGAACAATCCGGGAAAGATTCACTTTGCTTTTGAAGCTCGGACAGGCAAGTACCAATTCCCTTGGGCGCGTTAAATCCGTCAGTGGTTTGTGGCGGAGATGCTCCGGTGGTTGCTCTTCAGTCATAACATCCGCTACTTTACTCTAAATTCCTTGACCTCGGGCGTTGCATCGTAGTTGCCTGCACGATCCAGCGCCTGCGCGGTCACCCGGTAATATCCCGGCAGTGCATTCAACTCAACATGCCATCGCTCTTGTGCGACTCGCTTAAAAAACGTTGACCTTTTTTTCGTCCACTTAGATCCATCCCAGAATTGATTTAAATCCAAGTCCTCCAGCTCTAATTCGACTCCGTGCATTTCCGCATTGTCATTGCAAACACCGAAGACAATAAACGGTGACTCCACTTCTGATCCACTTTGAGGAACCCGAACCTCTGTCGTCGGTTCGATCGCATCCACGCGATAAGTTCCGCTCACCGGTTGAGATAACTTTCCCTCTGCGTTTTGAGAACGCGCCAGCACCTGAATACTTCCGTTGTTCTCAATTTCCGTCAAGTCGACTCTCGTATGCCAATCAGAAATCAAGCCTTTCGGATTGGCCAATTTGGCCTCGGTCCAACCTTCGTTCGGTGACCACTTTCCGTCTGTCCAGTAACGATTGCGAGTTAAATCCTCAATCGAAACCTCGACTTTCACAATCGAATCGTCGTCTTCGGCAACTCCCGCGATAAGTGTATTTTTCGAAATCAACGCTGGACAAACTAATGTCACAACTGGCACCTTGCTTCCGCGCTTCAACGCGCGAAGCCGAGCAGAAAAACCCAACGTCTGCTCTTCAGAGAGGAATGAAATACGATTGTCTAACTGGTACGGATCGCTGGCAAGATCGTAGTATTCACGCTCACCATTACTCCATTGAGTGTATATCTCGTGTGGCATCCGCAAGGATGCGTAACTCGCAGGAATGAGATTGCCCAACTGACTCTTCGCCTCCCAATTCTGAATCAGCAATTCGCTTCGAAACTGGTTTGCCGTGTTTTCATGGGTGTTAGAAAAAAGTGATCGCCACGACCTTCCATCGAGTTGAACCGGTGCTTCACCGCCGGCGAGATCCAAAAAGGTTGGAACCAAATCAATGTGAGCCAACAGATGATCCGCGACCCCTGGCGTAACCCCCGGCCCCACGACAAACATGGGCACGACCGTATTGCGATGAAAGGGTACTTTTTTCGCAATCATGCGGTTATGGCCAAGCTGATAACCATGGTCACTTGTAAAAAAGACGAACGTATTTTGATCGGCGCCCGTTTTTTTGAGTGTGTCACGAATACGCCCAACCATATCATCAACCGATTTCGTAGCCAGCACACGCAACCGAAACTCATCGTGCATCGATTTTACAACTTCGGCGTTCAACGCCGGTGCCCGCAAATGAGGCGGTTTATCCGACACATCCAATTCATTGAAATCCGGAGTATCCGGAAGGCGAATCTCTTTTCCGAGTTCGCGATACTCATCCAGTAGCATCCGTGTCTTCCCAGCCGGCTTATGGGGAGCGAGCGGTGCGATGTACAAAAAGAACGGCTGATTAATTCCCGAATCGTGGTTGCGCTTCGCTTGCTGCTCAATCATCCAGACCGCTTCATTCGCCTCTACTACGGTACGGTAGTCCGTTACAGCGGTCGCGCGTCGTCTTTCAGCCACCGGAAAACGAGTTGAATATCTCGAGGTCGCGTAATAATTGCCACCAAAACAAATATGCAAATCGTCCCAACCCGGCACATCGATCGGGTTCATGCGGCCATGAAGGTACTTGCCAATCATCATCGTGCGATACCCTGCCCGCTGCATCCACACCCCGAGATGCTCCTGCTCGTATCCCCGTTGCTTAAATTCCTGATAGGCTCCGGTGTAACCATTATTCATCGGACCAGATGCAACGTTTGTCTTGATCCCGGTTCGATGAGCGTGTTGGCCGCGTAAAAGACATGTCCGAGACGGCCCGCAAAGGGGCGTGACCACATGACAATTGGTAAACCGCAATCCATCCATTGCCAACTGACGAATGTTCGGAAGATACCCCTCTAAGATTTCATCGGCGAACAGATCAATGTCCGCATCATCGAGATTGATGAGGATAATATTGGGCCGAATTTCCGGGGTCTGTTTTGCCCCCAAATTGGCCTCTTTTATTACCTCTTGCTGACGTCGACTGGATTTAGATAAATCCAGTTGCGAGCTCGATTGAGCGTTGCTCCATTGCGAAAAGCAAGTCATCAGACAAAGCGTACAGCAGATCCGTAAGATTTTGGCTGACTCCAACAATGTCTACCTCGAATCTCGTCGACCTGATGATTAAATTCGAAAAGTGAAACTCGGGAACGGATCCGCGAGACTCACCATCAAAGCCACTCAGGTTGATTAAAATGGAATGTCGTTCTCATCATACGACTCCGAGAACGCATCATTGGCTGATGATTCCTCTGCTTGCTTGCCTCCGCCACCAGAAACGACTTTAAAACTGAGGGCTTCAGCACTTAAAAAATATTTAACTTCGCTGTTTGGATCCCGCTGCCATTTACGGCCGGTAAGTTTGTAACTCACCTCAACATCGTCACCAACATTGAGATCGTCCGCCGCTGAGCAATTGTCTTTGATAAACTCAAGCGGAATCAAATTCGCAAACCGTCCATCGTTTTGCTCAAGCACAATCAGTCTTTTTTGAAAACCATTGGAACCGTAGGTCTTGGTTTCTTCGACGACACTGACCACACCTCGTACTTTTACTTCACTCATTATGTCTACTTTTGTTCTACTCTTTGAAAGAAAATAACACCGCAACGGCGTCTCTTAGCTCTCTATGATAACCATTTTTCCTAAAACGAAAACCGACGTGGTTACTAAATCCCATTCGCCCATACGGTGATTCCCACCCCACGGTTCTCGGTGATTACCCGAAAACCAAGTTTATTCGTTTCCAAGCCCCTTAAAGTGAAACGATTCTTCCGATATCAAGAAAAATAACAAACAGCATCAATCCAAGAATCATAAAGAGTCCACCATAGGTCAAAACGACCTGAACCCGTTCGCTCACCGGTCGCCGAAAAATACCCTCATAGGCCAAAAACAGCATATGGCCGCCATCGAGAATCGGAATGGGAAGGAAATTCACGACCGCTAAGTTGGCACTCAAAAACGTCAGGAACAACAGTAACCGTGAGGTACTGCGGGATGCTTCGGAAGTCGCTGCCATTGCAATTGTTCCGGGGCCACCGAGATTCGTAGGTGAAATTTTCCCACTAATCAGCTTGGCGAGCGTTTTCACTACCCGCATCGCATCTTCGCGCACTTGCTTCACGCCGTAACTTAAGGCCGATGCCCAAGTTTCTGACTTGTAACTCCGCTGCATCAATGTCAGAGAAATCCCTCGCTTGCCCTGAAAGAATTGATCCGATGCAAATGTCTTTATTGAAATCGTTTGCTCTGAAGAATCTCGTTGAATCTTAAAATTGACTTGGGAGCCAGCTTCCATCATCTGCATCAGATCGGAGACCTCTGCCCAACTGGTTGTATCATCGACAAAATTTACAACCGGCCGTTTTCTCAAACTCGCGTAAGCTTCATCCTTGGCCTGCTCATCACTAAGCAAGTACTCCGCGGAAATCAATTCATCGCCAACTTCCAATCCGGCGGCGGCGGCTGGGCCTCCTTTATCTACCGACTCAATGGTCAGCGACATTGGAATTGCCACACCCAGTGAATCAACCGCCAAAGGCTGATTAGGTCCGAGGTCAGGGGTCAGCTTCGGCATGACAGGAGAGATCACTAAATCTTCTTCCGCCCCATCGACGCGCAGGACTCTCAAATTCACTGATTTCCCGGCATTGATTGCCACGATCATTCTCTGATCCAACGTAATTAGGTCGCCACGAGGCTGGCCATCGACACCAATAATTTCATCGCCAACCTCGAGTCCAGCCTGTTCCGCGGGCGATCCGATTTTAATCGCCTTAATAGGCAACCATTGGACACTAAACCCAAACTGGCGCATCGGGTTTCTTGGAATTTCCGAAGTGATAGTCTCTGTCTGAGAATCGTCCCCCTTCGAATCTCGCTCGACGACAAACGTGGCAACTTGGTCAGCGTTGCGTGCTAAAGCCTGCCTAAGTTCGATGTCATCGCCAATGGGAATTCCATTGACCTCAATAATTCGATCCCCCGCCTTGAGTGGCGGATTGGCCTGATCAGCGGCATTCCCTTTTAGAACGCCCATCTCGCCGATCACGGGTGTCAAACGTCTGGAAACACCAATCAATGGTAAATCCTGTGCCTGACGAATGAATCCTTTTTGTGGAACCAGCGACGCCGTTGTCACAGTGTCCTCGCCGTATCGCTTGAATTTAATTTCAAGAGGATGCTCACGATCATCGCCATTGAAAACCACTTCTTGCGCCATATCCATATAGGTGAAATAACCTTCTACAGGTTTGCCACCAATCATCTCAACCTCCGCTCCAGTGAGGTCATGTTGCCATGCAGGACCTCCCCCGATCACATTTCCAATAACTGCCGGTTCATAATCCACACCAGACTTGAATGCCCAAGCTGCAAAAAACACGGCAAACACTAAATTGAAAATCACACCCGCTGAAATGATCAGCATCCGCTGAAGCACGGACTTTGCAAGATAACTTCGAGGGTCAAGCTTCGACCGGTCAATCAGGCCAGAAGCCAAAATTGCCGAATCGCCTGACTCACCCTCCCGCATGGAACCCTGAACCTGTTCTTCAAGACTTCCAGGATTATCATCCTGTCCAAGCATTTTGACATAGCCACCCAGAGGAATCGATCCAATTCCGTATTCAGTTTCTCCCCATTTCCATGAGACCAGTTTTCCCGGAATGATCGTTTGCCCGAAAAGCCGAATCGGCACATCGAAGCCAACGTAGAATTTATCGCATTTCACTCCGCATGCTTTGGCCATTAGAAAATGCCCAAGCTCATGAACAAAAATTACGGCACCAAGTCCGATGAGAACCTGGAAAATCGCCCACCAGTTGGAAGGTTGCAGCCAAAAACTCTTAGCCGCTAGTAAAACTACGCATTCATCCACTTGGAAATCTCCTGCCTCGCCCATTGGTCTGCCGCAATCAATTGCGACATCGACGGGAAAGGTTCATAATTATGTTGGTCTAAAATATTTCGACAAACTGTCGTGATATCGGTAAATTTAAGTTTTTGATCCAAAAACGCCGCTACCGCTTCTTCGTTAACCGCGTTCAAAACAGCCCCAGACGATCCGCCAAATTTTGCCACCTCAAAACCAAGTTCCAAGGCAGGAAATTTATCTGTATCGGGAGGATAAAAATCAAGGCTCATCGGTTTTCCAAAATCCAATTTAGGACAGGGGCCCGCGACACGATCAGGATACGTAAATGCATATTGAATCGGTAACATCATATCGGGTGGACTCATCTGGGCGATGGTCGATCCATCTACAAATTCTACCAGCGAATGGACAATAGATTGAGGGTGGATCACAACTTCGATTTGAGATGCGCGAACTCCAAACAACCATTTGGCTTCAATCACCTCGAGTGACTTGTTCATCATTGTCGCGGAATCGATCGTAATCTTCTGTCCCATATCCCACGTTGGATGGGCTAAAGCTTGATCAACGGTCACCGATTCCATGAGATTTGCATCCCAGTCTCGAAATGGGCCACCGCTGGCAGTCAGTACAATTCGACTGATTTCTTCCGTGCTACCTGCTTTCAAGGCCTGAAACACAGCGCTGTGCTCGCTATCGACCGGTAGAATAATCGCCCCGCTGCGTTTTGCCGACTCAGTCATCAAATGCCCAGCAACGACCAACGCCTCTTTATTGGCTAACGCGATTGTTTTACCAGATTCAACGGCCGCCCAGGCACTCGGCAACCCAGCAACGCCAACGATCGCCGCCAAAACAATATCGACTTCGTCAAGACTTGCAATGTAATCCAACTGAGACTCACCCACCAAGATTTCCGTTTCACCTAAATCGGGGAAATCAAAATTCTCAGCCATCAGCTCGTCAGCCGCCACAAGATACCGCGGCTGGAATTCTAATGCCTGCTCCACCAACCTCGATAAGTTACTGCGGCCCGAAATAGCTAGGACGTTAAGACCCTCGACTTGGCGCACCACTTCGAGCGCACTTTGCCCAATGCTGCCGGTCGAACCGAGAATCGTAATGTTTTTATTGCGGGTCATGGTGGAAAATACCGAGTTCGAGAGTTCGGCCCATTATAAAAATTGGAACATTTTGTGACTGGCAATCTTCACCGGAAACAAAATCAGGGCGAACCTGAGCTACACTTTACACGTAATTGGCTTTGGTTAAGCACAAGCAAACGTCGCAGTTGCCCGATTAAAGTGCTGCCGATCTCCATCGTTCTGTGAAAAAACAACGAACTCTGTAAACCGCGACCACCTTTCTAAGGAGGGCGAAGCTAGTCGAGCGGCGGATCGAAAACAAATTTAAAGAAAAACTCGAAATTTTACTCGCTAGTTCATTTTAAAAGGCTCGCAAAAACACCACAAGGCGAACCGCGTTAACGCTGGAACAGAACTGCGATTCCCGATAATATACGTCAGAAGAGGACGCTTATGACGATGCCAGAGCCGTTGATTTTCTTTTCGCTCGCCTGGTAAGTAACATATAATTGGTTTCAACCATGCCTCGTCTATGGTTCATCCAGCGGCCAAAACTGAATTTTGGCTTGATTTGCCGCGAATAATCGACAGAAGCCCGTACACACGCACTAATCTCAGGCAATTTGATGGACGAAAATCCCAAACGAACCAACGAACCCAAAAGCAACTCAACGGTCTTATTCGCGTTGATTGTGGTGGCAGCGCTCGCCGTTTCGCTCTTCTTGATCTTGAATCAACAGAAAAAGACACTCGATTTCAGCGACTTCAAAAAATTACTTGAAATAACGACGTTCGACGAGTCGCGCGAAAAATTGATTCCCGGTCTCACCGACGACGGCATTCTCAAGATAAAAGAGCCCGGAACAAACGGACGGCTATTGGAATACAAAGAGCCGAACAAAATGGTGATCGGGGCGACGAGTATTCGAGGCTATCTAAAATATCGGATCGTCCCCGAAGAAAATTCCGAAAACGTCGGTAAAGGGAAATTTGAGGTTCGGGAGTTCACCTGCAATAAAGACGATTCCGAGTCGACCAACGCTGGTTTGCAAAATCTGCTCAACAAGAGTAACGTCAGCTGGAATTTTGAAAACGGCCCCAGTGCATGGGATCGCTACGGTTTTTTCTTTATCACCATGGCGATTATCATTGGCCTGTTTTATTTCATGCTGCGGCGACTCGGTGGGGCAGGGGGACCAATGCAATTCGGTCGAAGCCGTGGACGATTGATGGCCGAAGACGACCTCGGAGTAATGTTTAGCGATGTTGCCGGTATCGATGAAGCTGTAGACGAGGTCAAAGAAGTTGTCGACTTTCTCCAGAAACCGGAGAAATATCAAAAGCTTGGAGGAAAAATTCCGCGAGGCGTACTGTTAGTAGGACCACCGGGAACCGGTAAGACACTTCTCGCAAAGGCGATTGCTGGAGAAGCCGGAGTGCCATTTTTTAGTCTCTCGGGGAGTGATTTTGTCGAAATGTTCGTCGGTGTCGGTGCAGCTCGCGTCCGAGATATGTTCCAGCAAGCAGAAGCGAAGTCGCCCTGTATTATTTTCATTGACGAACTCGATGCCCTCGGAAAAACTCGTAGCGGCAACAGCGCAGGCGGGCACGACGAACGTGAGCAAACCCTCAACGCACTCTTGGTTGAAATGGATGGATTCAGCTCCAACAACGGGGTCATCGTGATGGGGGCAACGAACCGTCCCGAAACACTCGACCAGGCTTTAATGCGACCGGGACGATTCGATCGACATGTTCTCGTCGATCGACCAGATGTAATGGGCCGCTCAGCAATCCTCAAAGTCCACGTAAAAAATGTCAAACTCGATCCCGATGTAGACATCCGACAAATTGCAGCGATCAGTCCGGGATTCGCGGGAGCGGAACTCGCTAATCTAGTCAACGAGGCGGCACTCCTGGCAGCCAGAGGGGGCTGCAACACCGTCCAAATGCAACATTTCAACGAAGGCGTCGAACGGGTCACCGCAGGACTCGAGAAGAAACAGCGAGTCATGAACGCCGATGAAAAACAACGAGTGGCGTTTCACGAGGCGGGCCACGCACTCGTTGCGTACAGCCTACCCAACACCGACCCCGTGCATAAAGTTTCAATTATTCCGCGAGGCCTTGCCGCACTCGGCTACACGATGCAGCGTCCCACCGATGATAGATATCTGATGACGCAAAGTGAATTGGAGAGTAATCTCCAAATTCTCGTTGCCGGCACGCTCGCAGAAGAATTAATTTATCAAGACATATCGACAGGTGCCTCCAACGATCTCGAGCGGGCGACGGATATTGCCCGTTCAATGGTCATGCAATATGGAATGAGCGCGATGGGGCGCATCAATTTCAAAGAAGATCGAAGCAGCCCGTTTTTGGCTGGCGCCAGCGGGGGCGTCGGGATGCGTCAGTACAGCGAGGATACGGCGAGACAAATCGACTCCGAAGTCAAACGCATTATCGAACAGGCGATCGAAGCGGTGAGAAACACTCTCGTTGTTAGAAAGCAAGCGTTGGTTGCATTGACTGATCGGCTGATCGAAGTCGAGTCAGTCGATTCCATTGAGCTTCAAGAAATCATCGACGAGAATTCGCCAGGACCTTTATTGGTGCCCGGGACCGATGTGCCCAACCGCAGCGAGTTTCCTGAACCATCCGCCAATCAGGATGACAAAGACGAGCGTAATGCGGCGCAATGATTTGAGACTGACTCGCCGATTGACCTCAAAAAATCTAGAATTGGTCGCCATCGAGATCTAACATGGCCTCCCATTGCCCCCGTGCAAGGCCGCTTCGAATCATATGGCTGACCCAAACCTTTGAATTCATGAACATCCGCTTGAGTTTGTATTTACAGAATTCCGACCGAGACTCCGCTTTCATTTTTTCAACGTCTCGATGCCAAGCCTGATCATTTGCCACCAATGCTCGCCCCTGCCCGACGAAGTAGTCAAAGACATAAGCTGGACTCGAACGCGACGAAGGTATTTGGTGCCAAATTTTAGCTTGGGGTATCCAAGCCCCGGAATGACCATCAATCAATAGTCGCCGAAATAAATCGAATTCGTCCTCCCCCATCACTGCGTGCCCCCGGCGTCCGAGTGATGAATTAAACGGATATTGCTTCTGGACTTCGGTCAAGATTCCAAAATTGGCACCGTAAGGAAGCTTGCCTGCATTGAAACTAACCGACTCCGTCCCCAAATTTCGGTCGGCAAAACAACCTTTTAGCTCATTCCAATTTTCAGCGATCCACCTTGGCATCCCGGTCGGAAATTTTGGTTCGATAACACTCCCCCAAAATGAAGACCCAGGGTCGTCCTTCACAAAATAGAGATACCGCTCAAGCCAGTCCTCGGCCGCGATAACATCATCATCAGTCCAAAGAATGAGGTCGCCCCTGGCAGATTCAATCGCCCGATTTCGGCAAACTGTATGCCCCTGTTTAGATTCTTTTAGAATCTCAATTGGCATCGCCTCGGCCGCCGTGGATGCGAATGCTTTGAGAAATTCGAAGGTTCCGTCAGTTGAATTATTATCGACAACGATAATTTTTGTCGTCACGCCCGTTGGAATTCGCATTTGGCAAAGGCTTGCCAAAGCACCGGCCAACATCTCCCGACGATTCCAGGTACAAATCGCAATGTCAATATGTCGAACAACACGACCGGTCATGCTAGATTCTCAACTTCCCTATCAACACGCGATTGATTCCAACCAAACTTAGCATTTCGGGCACCACTTCTTTCGCAAACTATTTACGAAGTACGAATTAGTTTGAGAGCTTCGGCAAAATCGCGAACGGGATCGTCCGAATAACGCTCTCGGATATGCTTTCCAGCTAAGACACCCATCTCGCGCCATTGATGACGCTTTTGCCATGCGCGCTCGAGCGCTTCATCCAACAATTCCACCGATGTCCCCATCGCAACAAAACCGGATTCATTGTCATCCATCAGTTCGCGATTCCGTCCGATATCCGTCGTGATTGCAATCCGGTTACACAACATCGCCTCAATCACCACCAGCGGTGCACCTTCGTAACGGGAAGGAAGCAACAAGGCATGGTTGTTTTCCCAAATCTCTTCCACGCTGTCCGAAAACCCGTGAAATATCAACTGTTCCTCCAAACCATGAAGCTTGATTAGTTCAAGCAACTGGAGCTTATTCCCTTGATCATGCCCATAGAAAACTACTTTCAACGCCCGCTTTCGCCATTTCGGCTGCCGCATCACATCGACAATTATATCCTGTCCTTTGGATTGAAAATGAACCCGGCCCACCAAAGCAACCTGAAATTCTGAATCGGTTTTTGGCCAAGCCGGATTGGCGTCGTGACTCACATTGAACGGGTTCGCGATGATCTCAGTGTTGTCGAGTTTGAATGCGATATTGTTTTCGAGCTTGAGCTGATTCTCTTCAGACACGAAATAAACTGTCTTGGCATTCCGATACCATCGTCGGTATTCTTCCAACCGATCGCCATGAATAAAAAACGAATTACTTGCGCATTGAATATTGATACCATAAGGGATCCCTCGTCGATAACATTCATCTGCGATCGGGATCGCATCCGGGTGGTAACCGAGCGTGATCAAAACGGCATCAGGCTTTTCTACGTCAAGCCAACATTTCTTTTTCGGGTCCGAAGAAAAAACTCGCTTCAATAGCGGTGGTGGCGGAGGGTCTCGCAACCAAAGTGAAGCTCCGTGATCTTCTAGATGTTGCAATGTCGGTGCCTTATAAGGCCACCACTTAAAGTTGACTGCAATCTCATGCCCTGAGCGCTGAAGTAGACGTGCAGTTCTTTGCCAGAGAACTTCACTCCCTCCCCAGGGCATACCACTCATGCATGAATAAAAACCAAACTTCACCAAATACTCCAGTAAAAAAACGACGTACTGCCAGCTTGACCCGTTTATCAACACAACAGAATAAGTTCATCAAATCCGTTTGAATTGCTCTTCATCATATTTGATTAGGTGATCGCCTCGCCGTCAACATTAGCCAGGCTCACTCACTTCACTGCGTCCCGGCGGAATCGCCAGACTGCCCTCTCCGGGGAAACTGTAACCTTCCAATCGGTAAGTATCGACCGCCAGATCATATACTTTTTTGAGAAGCGGATAGTCCGCGTAAAAACCCTCTCGCAAACGTTCTGGAATGGGTTCGTCATAAGTCGAGACATTAACGTGAGGCAAAGACGCTGAGGCTTTACCCAGCACGCGACCCAAATTATCAATGGTCGTTTGTAAGTCTTCAAAAATGCCAATATAAATAAATCGAGAACGTATTTTCTCTTCGTAGTTCTCTAACGTGACATCCTGTGGGAGATGATCGAACAACCAGTAAGGATACGAATTTACATAACTTTCCACATTGGGAAACTGCTTACTAATATCAACCGCTTCCCCTCGAAACCAAAAACGTCCGGCACGACTACGTCCCTTCGCGAAAAAATACATCGAAACAGCAAGATCAAAGGGATCGCGAAGAATTGAAAAATATTGATCAAGCTCCGGATAAAAATAAGGAAGCCCATATCCGCGCCCGTGATTAAAATGCCCGTGAATACATCGAACATTTTCCAGCCAATTCCCCTTGGCATCCTGCGTCTCCACCCTCGGAAGGATAATATCGCGACGCTCATCTTGATTTAGCTTGTGGTACTGGTCGCCAAACCAATGCCTTAGCAGACGCACGACACTACTGCCCGCACATTTTGGAATGTGGGTATAAATTAAAGGTTTTGACGGATCGTATTGACGCATGAATTAAACTTCCGGTCTCAAATTACGATGCATTCTGCACCGCCCCAAACTACTAACTCTCATCGCCTCCTGCCAACCGGCGTTCATTTGCACCGTCTCACAGACCTCACCAAGGCTATTTCGCCAATCACTCTCTTATTCGTCGTCAACCAACCCTCTCCCCTCGACCGGTGGCAACGCGGGTTCGACTCCAAACCGCTTCCGAATCGCGACAACTCGATTGTGCATGTCCTCCACTCGCGCGCGTGACCGATCCAACGACCGCATCAATTTTGCAATGTATTTATTCTTCTCAGCCAATTCATAGGGCAACTGCTCCAGCCGTTTGATCGCAGCGGACAACTCGATCTGCAATCGTTGGGGATCGTTATTTTCAAAAACCTCATTTCCGGGGTAGAGCGCAGCGATATCGATTCCCTCACCATCCGCGTCAGCCTGTTCACGCTCCTCGGTCAAAATCCTCGATGGCAAACATATCGGAATCCCGTTTTCTCGCGCTTCGCAACCTGCATCGACAAGGCCCCGAATCAACTTTAGCAACCGAGGAGTCGCTGGCGTCTGATTGGCCAATTGATCATGAAGCACAAAATCTTGATACATCATCTTGTGGCTTGGCGGCGAGGCCAACTCACTCACGACAGAGTCAATTTGATTTGAACTGCTAATAGTCCAAGCGGAAGAAATATACTGCGGTGAATTGTGAAAATCCAACCATGCTGTCGGCAGCTTGCGTAGTACGCTTTCAAGATAAATCGTGGAAGGCGTCGTCAACACCGCATCTACCGAATCCAAAACTTGAGATAAGGGTTCCCGATCCTCGATAGCAACATCGTCTCCAACACCCAATTGCGACTCAAGACCGTCACTCAGTCGCCAAACCAATTCCAAGCGGCGGCCAGAAAAAACCGGGTTCTGATCACTCCAATCCTTAATTGCCTGAACAGACTGAAGGACTGTTTTGCGTTGCGAATCATCAAAAGCGGGTGTGCTCGCTGTCGCAACCAAGAGCCGGAATCGATCGGCTGACCGAGAATCATCCTCACCCGACTGGCTCACTTGATCCAACCGCGGCAAGCCGACGACTTCACACTTCCCGGTATTTCCCCATGATTCAATCACTCTCGCTTGGCCGTTTCCAATACACGCCAGCTTATGCCCAAACACTGGTTGAAAAAGCGATCCATCCACTAAATCAGGATGTTCCCATGTATTTCGATATTCGAGAATTCCATCGGAAAGAATCAGAATCGGAATCTGATTCTCGTCAAACACCTTACGCAATGCATTCAGTTCCTCCCAGCGGTAATGCATATGCGTAATCAGAATGCCCGCATCGGCGGGAACCGGCCAATCTGGTAGATATTCATCGACGACCACGACAGGAAGCGGCGACTGAGACATCCACGACGTGTAGATAGAACTCGTCTCAGCAAATCGACAAAGAATGTAAGCTTTCAAATCCGACACTGTGTTCCCCTGGAAAAGCTTCGCGACTCTGGGTGCATCCGTACGCGAACTACCCCTCTCCTTTGCCCATTGGTCACGGCCAATGAACGGCCACGTAACTCTCGACTCTTAAATCGTATGATCAACACCGGGTTCTCGAATCATTTCTAACTTGGCGGGTAATGATTTAATCCAATCGCAGTCCGGTTCGTAGCCCATTTTCTTTAGCTGCTCGCCGGCAAACGCGTCAAATAGCTCGCCGTCAATCAAAGTAAAATAATTTCGCCAATCACCGACGATTCCCTTTCTCGCCTTGGCAGTCGGATCCTCCTGACCCGGCGGGCGACCTGACATTTTCTCAAATGTCGAAATCTCGACACATTGCTCAACCACCTGTTCAGTCACTTCGACACCAATGCCAGAGAAAACATTCCTCAGCGTTCCCGGCATGTCGTTTTTCATCTGTTCATAGGTAACAGAAACGTCCGGCTCTGCTCCCGAAAATACATCAATCGTTTCGCACCAATTTTCGGCCCACTTCTTGATGACTTTCGCGTCAAAAAATCTCTCTAATTTCATCCCCGGAATCGGATTGAAATAAAACTCATGGCGATCCGTTCCCTCCGCATCTTTCAGTAACCAGTCAAACGTTCCACTGGTCAATACGTCTCTTCCGTCGCGAACGAGATGAATAATTTTAGACTCAGGGAATAGTCGTCGAATCTCTTCTACCACGTATCCGGCGGTCCCTGGATAGGGTGTGATCTTATCGACGATAACGTTCTTGCCCGTTCGACCGCTGGCAAAATGACAGAGAAAGTTCACGAACGACTTCTTGAAATCCTCGACGAAAGATCCATGGTCCCGGTTCATGAACTGATAAAAATAATGCATGGCAAAGGCGTCAGCATATTTATCAAAGGTGATTCTGGGGGACGAGCTACCATCATTGTTTTGCCAGACTTCGCAAAAATTCCCGAATAGACGATGTTCAGTTCCAAAAACATCGGGATGCCCATTGAGCGCAGTCGTCAACCACGTCGAACCACTTCGCGGCGCACTAATTATAAAATGTATTTCTGGTTTATCCATCGATTTTCCAGCTGTGTTGGAGCTTGGTAATTCCATTTATACCGTAGCCGTTGGCATCCGTTGAAGGTCCGACTATCCGAAAAACTCCTCGCAACGAACTACGATGATAGAAATCGACTTTTTCCGGTCCAAACAATGAAATATTGAAGTGATAGGCGCCAATTAAAAAAGGAATTTTAGGAAATTCCAGTGTAATTACTCGTCCGGGCGGGTCTACGTCGAATTGAATCCCCTGATATGGCGTGGAAACCGAGTTCAATACGCCGTGCACGGGCGAGCACAGAGCGACAATCAGTCGCGCATCTTTGATTTTAGCTCTGGCATTTATTTGGATTCTCAACCGAACGGTTTCCCCGGTTTCAAATTCAGCCTGAGGCTCCATCGCTTCATTACAAACCTCGACCGAGCCAATCTCTCCGTCACGACCGGATTCTTCTTTCTGTTTTGCACGCACCCGATCACTGGCTCCGAGCATTTCCTCATAAATCGTGCAACCCGTTTCCAGATCACCATCGTGTACGATCTTACCCTCTCCGAACACCACCGAGCGCGTCGCCACTCGCTGCAGCATGCCAACGGCATGAGTCACTAAAACGATCGAGACTCCTTGCTTCACCAGCTCATTTAGATGCGCGAAACACTTCATGCGAAACCCGACATCGCCAACTGCCAATACTTCATCCATCAGCAGTAATTCAGGACGCAGGTTAGCGGCGATAGAAAAACCAAGTCGTACTCGCATGCCCGAGCTATAGGTCTTGATGGGATCGTTAATGACGTGGCCTAGTTCTGCAAACTCAACAATCGTCTCCATTAGCCCATCGACTTCTCGCTTCGGCATTCCCAACACAGCAGCGTTGATGTAGATATTTTCCCGGCCTGACAAAATAGGATTGAAACCAGTCCCCAATTCAATCAAGGCTCCGATTTTTCCCGAAATTTGAATCAAACCGGAATCCGGTTTGATCAGTCCGTTGATCATCTTCAGCATCGTGCTTTTGCCGGCACCATTGGGGCCGATCATCGCTAAACACTCGCCGCGACGAATCTGAAAACTAGCATCCCTGACGGCGAAAAATTCTCCCGCGCGAAGATTGTGATGGTTGCGATCACGCCCGCCACCGATCATCTCACGTCCTACATCTTTCAGGCCATACCACATCGCCCGCTTAAGATTTCGGCAATAAACTTTCCAAACCTGATCTACGTCAAGAATAAGATCACTGGACGACGAACGAGATAAATTCACTCAATCTCTCCTATGCCGTCATGCGTTCAATTAAAACTGGAATCGATATCCGATAGACCACCAGAGCGATCAAAAGCATCGGTATCGCCGCTGCGCCAAAGATTAGCCCCGTGGTGAAATGGCTGGTCGTCCCAAGTAACAACCAATCGCGTGCCAGTAACAATAGCGGACTCGCAGGATTGACCCAATTCAATAAAGAACCGGGAAATGACGTCAACGGCACATAAATAATTGGAGTAATGATCATCCAAAATGGAAGCACCATCGAAATAAATCGGCCAACATCCTGATAAAGAGAACCAATGGGCATCAGCAATAGGCCCAACGCCGCGCCGAGCAAAACTAACCCTAAGATTGCAATTGGCGCAAAAAGGATACTGGTATGAACCGGCACTTGGAATATCAGAAAGGCTGGAATCAAGAGCAGCAAACGGATCAGTAGATCAAACACAACCTCACCGATACCAACGAGCAATAAAGCCTCACGAGGAAAATTAAGCTTACTAATCATATTTCGATTTTTATTGAGCATCGCTAATGGCATTTGGAAGGCATCAATGAATGCTTGCCATAAAATCATTCCCGTCAGTATATAGACGGTGCCATCCACCTGCGTATCGCCCATCGAAAACACATTAGCCTGCCTAAGAAAAATCCAAATGGCGGTGTTGGCAATCGGTGGAAGAAACGCCCAAAACAACCCTAACAGCGTCTGGCGATAAAGGCCACGAATATTTCTTAGAAACAACCGCCAAGCTAATCCCCGCCCCAGCCAAAAATCGGTGAAAATGTCTCGAATCAACTGCACCGGATTTCGAATCGAAGATTGCGCCGAGTAAATGATCACGTCCCGCGGTGGGTGACTGAACGAATCAGCCGCGCCGGAATTCACATCCTCGGACACCTCGGGCGCCCGGCGAGCCACTTCGATTGGCCGCTCATCTTCCTCGGGATTTTTCGATTTTTCGAATTCGGCTTCCATATCAACTCAAGCTAAACCGGCACGAATTAAATCATGTAAATGGACGACACCGACTAGCTTTCCGGAATCACAGACGGGTAATATTGAAATCTCGTGGTTCTCCATAATCCGTAAAGCCTCGGCAGCCAGCGCGGTCCGGTCGATTGTTCTGGGAGCCTTTGACATGTGCTCAGACACAGATTCATTCCAAGAATTCCCAAGCGAATCTGCTGAATTCGAATCAATGAGCCTCCTCAAATCACCATCGGTGACGATGCCCACGATCGCCTCTGATTCGGCGACCACAAAAACAGCTCCTAATCCTTTTTCCGAAATGACACCGACCGCATCTCTGAGTGTCGCGTCGTTGAGTGAAACAACGGGAATGGTGGAATCCACATGCATGATGTCGGCGACCTTGATTAGCAACTTTCCACCAAGATTGCCGGCCGGATGAAAAATAGCAAATTGCTCCTTCGTAAATCCGCGGCGATCCATCAACGCTATTGCCAACGCATCACACATCGCCATCGCGACGATCGTGCTACTTGTCGGCGCCAACGATACCGAATCGGCCTCTGCTTCGACCCCGGTGTCGATGACAACATGACAACGCTTGGCAAGCGTGCTTCGAAGATTGCCTGTCAAGCCAATCATCGGAATCCCAAGCCGCACCATGTGGGGCAATAGGCGAATGACCTCGCGAGTTTCCCCGCTGTTTGAGAGCGCAAGAAAAACATCACTTTCCGCAACGACTCCAAGATCTCCATGCACCGCTTCACTTGGATGAAGGAAAACGGCCGGTGTACCCGTACTGCAAAACGTCGCCGCCGCTTTCCGCGCGATGCAGCCCATTTTCCCCATCCCCGAAACAATCACACGACCTCGACATTGAAGTAAATGCTCAACCCCCTCTTCGATGGAAGTATTCACGCGTTCGGCGGTTCGCAAGATTGCAGCCGACTCTGCTTTCAATACTTCCACCACCCGATGGACAGCGCCAGAATTGGCGACAGAACACTCCGTTTCTTGCGTTGGCTTTTTGTCTTGCGTCATAGGTTCACTCCGCCTTCCATTGTATCATCTCGACAACGAGAAGACTCAAGCACACGCAAGGCCTTCGTAGATTACCAGTTTTAACAATAATGAAAGTAAACCGTCAGATTCTAGATCGTACACCCGCCTGGTTGAGGTGAACGGAATTGAGCCATTTCCCACAGACCTCGATATTCCCCTGCGAATTTCTGGCTGCTATCGTTCAAAGCGTTTAATTCTCAAAAACAAACAGGTTAAATAAAAAACACGGCCAACGTTTTGTTGTCGACCGTGCTTGAAGTGCACTCCGCGATCACATTGCAATCTACCAATCCTCGTAATGAGTGTTGGTCAATTGTAATTCCCAGAAATCTAGGTCAGGGAATTATGCTCACGATTCTGCACGAAACTATTTTGTATTGCGACGCCACCTTAACCGGCGACTGGGGCAAAAATCATTGGATGAGATATGTCACTACCAAAACTCGTTCGGGCAATAACTCCAACAACAAGTAACCTTCCGCTTGTTTAATGTCGTCACTATTTCGCTCTAAGTTAACGCTGATTTTACGTTCGCCCAAAGAAGACAATCATTACTGATATTAATCACGACGACGGCGTACCGTGTATTGGGCTTTCGTCATTGAATCAGAATCCAATCAATGACAAACCGAATAAATGAAAACTCTATAAGAGGCACTCCTGAGAAATCCCCAAACGATTTCAACAGGAAGGCGATTGACCAATTCTCGAATTGAGAACCGAGAAAAAACTGGCTGACTGGCTTAAACTACCACCGATGAAACGCCAGATGATCGGATTTGACAGCAACGAAAGTTCCGCGACATCGCGCGGTCACCTCGCCCCCTATCCCAATCGTTCCCTCGACAACCGCTTTTCTTGCCGAAGAGTCCACAACCCAAGCCTCCAGTTGCAGTTCTGTTTGCGACGGAGTTGGTTTTTCAAAAGTCACCTCGTATTTTGCGGTGACGCAACATGGGGGAATAGGCGACTGGTTCCGCTGCATTAGATGCCAAACCGCAGTCCAATTTAAATGGCAATCAAGCAGCGTTCCGATGATGCCGCCATTGACCATCCCCTCAAACGCTAAATGATACGGTTTCGGTGTATAGGTCGCGACGAGTTTATCACCGCTGACAAAACTTTTAATTTGCAGGCCTTTTTCATTTGCAGGGCCGCAACCAAAGCAGATCAAATTCGGAGCAAATTGATCCTGCAGACTTTTTGTTTCAACCATTTAACTTGCAAACCCCGCGAAATCTCTAAAAACCCAACGTCTAATTTACTTAACTCGCGTGCCTGAAAGAGATATTATTTCTTACGTAACACCAAAACGGTCTGCCGAATATGGTGACCGGGAAGGATTTCTTCAATCTCGAAAAACCGACCCCAAACCTGTCGTAAATAATTGTTCGAATGAAAAACCTGAGCTCGATACGGTCCAGACTGAGAAAACCGGTAAACGGTTCGGGTATCCGGAAGTGGGCCTTGTAACGCCTCACGAACTGTTGGATCAATACGCAACATTGACTGAACAAGGCGGTTTTCTTCATTATCGACCTGATCGCTAATCATTTCCCACGTATCTTCGTTGTGGACGGTTAGATAAGCAAAACCATCGTCAGACAGGATGCGGCGCAATTCAGCCAACCAACACGTTTCAAAAGTATCAATGTGCGTGAATACAGAAAAAGCAGAAATCACATCGATTGATTTATCCGGAATAGGTAGCGTCGGAATGCAATGATTGAAGATCGGTTTTACCGTGTGCGGTAAATGCTCGCAAAGCCAGCGAATATGCCGTGCATTAATGTCGCTGCCCCAAATTTCAGGAATTTCTGTTTGCGCAGCAAAATGACGAATCACTCTTCCCGAAGCACACCCAAAATCAAATACCGCCTTTGGCTCCAACGAAAACTTCTTTACAAACTCCATGATCTTGAGGTAATCCTCAAACCCACTAAGCCAATAGGTTCCGTCAAATCCCGGCGTATAGCCTTCACGATCCTCGGCAGACGGGATGGGGTAGGTGTCCCGAGAAACATAGTCGCTGATATCTGTCGTTCCGATCAACGATTCAATCGCTTTCAATCGAATAGGATTGTCGAGATCAGACGTCTCCAACTCGCTCGGCGAACTAATATTTTCAAACGGCTTGGTGTCTAGCGTATTGCGAGAAATATCCTCTTCCCACGCGACAGGGCGACTGTCCTGAAGCCTCGCCGTAATTATGTTGTTGATTTCTTCGGCGGAAAGTTCGCTCTTGGATTCTTTGGATTTCAGCATTTCTTGACTGCCTTGGATCTTGCGCAGATACGAACTCTGGGACTGGTTAAACAGTGAATCCTAGCTAATCAAGGGAGAAAAATGCAACCTCAATCATCGACCGCCACAAAAGGATTAGGCAATTGGAGCAATCCTTTTATATCCTCTGAGCCAACCGTATCTTCAGTTTGAGAACTCCCATCGGCCTGACCCGCGACCATATTAATAGGCTCAATGGATGGCTCAAAACACTCAGTCGTTAGCTCTCCACGCCGAACTTCCACTGAATTAGAGGATCGGATGCCAATCCGCACCGAACCTGAATCCGCATTCAAAATCTCAAATTCGATACGCCCATCAATAACCAAGGTCTCTTTTTGCTTTCTGCTGAGCACGAGCATTACATTTCTCCTCACCGGGGGTCCATACGAGCCACCCAAAGATAGCCCAAAAATTCAATCCAAT
Organism: Mariniblastus sp.; assembly: GCA_028823415.1. Taxonomy (GTDB): domain Bacteria; phylum Planctomycetota; class Planctomycetia; order Pirellulales; family Pirellulaceae; genus Mariniblastus. Next base: position 24,501 of record JAPKBL010000022.1, on the reverse strand, counting down.
CGTCCTTCCGGAAAGCCAGGTGTATCTGACAGGGTTCTCGGGGAGAACTTCAGATCTCCCCGACACCAATTTCGTCCGGGTCATTTATGATTATCGCCAGCGCGCCGACACGTTCGGTCACGCGACAAAATAAAATCGACGAAATCTTTGACGCGACCAGTTCCCGAATTACTCAATCAACGCCAGCCATTAAATGCTAGCGGTTCATATTAAACTTTGCGGATTTTGAGGATAAGTCCGGCCGCGTTTCGGATCTCCAGTGGGGATGTATCGGTTTTACTGCGTAAACCGTTCCGTTTGTTCCGATTGTCAGAATTGTACACCCCAGTCCAATGGGGCAGATTTCACCTATTTGCGTTCCAGAATGCGGTTTTCATGTCTCGCTTCATCCTTTCCATCTTATTTCTCATGCTTGCTGCAGGTCTCTGCGGTCTGTCGCATGGACAGGATGCGGATCCGACGAATGACGAACGGTTGGTGAAAGAGAACCAGGCCGCTGCTGACAATCCTGTAGAGAGTTTCCCTTCCACAACGAATCAGCCGTCCCCGCAAAACACAATAACCAACGCATTCACTCGGTCACTCCCACAAGACTCAGCACGTGCTTCGGATATCCAAACTCGGGTAGACAGCTCAAATCAAAAAACCCCAGGTCATGCCAGAGCGTATTACGAACCGGATGCCACCTATTCCGACCCCAGCCTGACGCCAATGCTCAGTCCCTTCCCTCGAACGCGATCATTGCTAACCTCTGAATCACTTGAGAGTGCAACCGCCGTGAAACGAGTGATTGAACGCGAATTTGAGTTCGGCACCATCATGACCTTCCCTGCGATCGCCGAAGACGAATCTGAGCTCAATAAGAAATCAAATTTCAGTCTGGCATCAACACCACTGCAATCACCTCTGACCATCGTCGAATCAAACGTCATTGAGATCTCAACAATCTCTCCGAACATGGTTCTCTTTAAACAGCCTAATCTTTTTGAAATTCAAGTTCGCAACCGTTCGACCAAAAGAGCGACTAACATCATCGTTCAAATGGAAATCTCAAAGAACCTTGCATTAACGGGTTTCGATCGTTTGAGCTGGGTCGATGAAGCACGGAGAACCGTATCATGGAAAATCGATAGCCTCGATGGTGGAACAGAAACCGTCATTCGGTTTCGAGGCCAATCCAACGCAATTGGTCGCGACACGCAACAAATCACGGTAGGAATGGAAAACCGATATCAAGGACGATGCGAACTTGTAACCGAAGTGGTTACACCGGTCGACAACAATGATCCCGAAAACACCATTCGCAACAACTAGTTGAAATAAAGAACTTTAAATTTCGATTCCATCTAACTGGAACCTGTGGAAATTAAAATGTCAATTTGGACAAAACCTCTTGCACTCGCTTTTGTGTCGGTCGGCTTCGCCGTTGCCGGTGCGATCCCCAACGGTGCACTCGCTCAATCAACCGGTACGGCTGTTTTATTAACAGGCGGCAACGAGTCAATCGCTTTGGCCGGGGCTAGAGCAACTGCCAAATTAATCAACATTCACCCCATCGACAATCCACAAGCGGCCCCGACACAACCCCGTCGAATCGTAAATCAACTCGCTGATTTCAACGAACCCGCGTCCATTCTCGAAACCGTTGTTCCACAGCAAGCACCCGACGCTGTCGTGGAGCCGCCTAAAAAAACCCTTCAGGCGATTCCGGCCGCTACCATTCCCACGACAACCACTCCACTACCGTCCACGCCAAGCACCGCGTTACCAACGGTAATTGTTCGCCCGCCAGCAGAGGGTTTCTTTGAGGGAGATGGTATCTCGGTTGATGTTGATCGTGTGGACGAAAACTCACCCAACGAGTTTTCAGTGAAACTACGTGTTCCCCACTCCGTCAAAATCATCGAAGTGACTCCGATTCAAAATGGCTCGGTGTCTCAAAGTTATAAAATAAGGTTGACCCAGAAACCCGATGGCCGGCACGTTGCTGCTGCAGTTGCGAGTCTGATCGAAAAGACTCCCGGCGGGCTCGTCGCCAATCAAGTTAGCGCCGTTGACCGGCAACCCGTCCGCGAACCGATCGGAACACGACCAGGCTTTCAGCGAAACCCCTTTTTCAGTTCTCAGTTACCTGCCCCTTCGTTAAAAATGGCAGAGCTTCCTCAGGCTGCTTCGCGATTAGAAGCCAAGACAGTCCGCCCGCCATTCGCAGCGCCAGTAATCATGCCAGTTGCGAGATCAACGGCCCGTGAATCACAAGCAGTGATGCCGGCTGCGTCGGTTCTCAGTAGCGAAAACGCGGCCTTACTAAACGCTACGCCCACTGAGATAAATTTCACTGAATACGCTGCCCCCACTCTGGCCGAACCCGCCTCACCTGCAATTCCATTAACGAATGCGGTCCCTCCCATCGTTTCCTCCAGCCAGGCAACCTCGGCTGAACAGGCCTTTTACAAATCAACCTCCGGTCAAACCGCATCACATGAAATGCTCGAAGGTGTGGCGTTTAACTCCGCGGATTCCAGATGGCCAAAACAAGTTCCCCTCGAAACAAAACTGGTTGGGCCTGATGCCATGGGACTTAATGATGTTTGCGAATTCCACTTAGAACTCCACAATCCAGGCGTCAACACAGAAGAAAATCTCAGCATCCAAATTACGCTTCCTTCCGGGCTTGAATTCCTAGCCAATGAAAACGCTCCCCTCAGCGATTCCCGCACACGATCGTGGCATCTCCCGCGCCTCGCCGCCGAGGAAACTCAGCAGATTCAATACCAGGTGAAATCAACCTCCGAGGGCTCAAAGACACAAAAACTATGGATCAGCTCCAAGGGGAATGCCCCCCAAGCACGACATCTCGATACCGTCGTCGATCTACAATTTGAAACAGAAGACGCTCCCATGCTTCCCTTTGAATCAAAAATCGACTAGTGACGAGTGTCCCCTTGATTGAGAAACCGCAGTTCCCAACGCCTGTTTTGGATTCATCTTCTCCAGTCGCCAATAAACTCGAACCCATTTGCTATAATCGAAGTTCGTGATTTTGTTAGTGCAGATGCGTAAAGATTCCTTTGCGTCCGACCGTTCTGGTTGATCGTTTCGAGATGGATCATTTCGGACCGACTGCAGCTAATAAACCGTAATGAAAATATCGACTTTCTCGCCCTGACACAACAACTCGCAACCACTGCTTATCAAACGTGGACTCTCCGATCTCTGCTCTCGAAAACCAAGTAAAATCCGCAATGCTGCGCGACCAGTTTCGACTGAAGCGAGAAATTCGAAATCTCCGCAACGAGCAATCTGTCGGGAAATCATCTGAGGCAGCGTTCAAATCGCTGCAAGAAAAAGTCGATCGATCGATCGCGATCCGCCGCGCTCGTGAAGACAATTTACCAGAGACCTCGATTGACCAATCCCTACCGATCTTCGACCGTCGCGATGAAATCATGGAGACAATTCGGAACAATCAGGTCGTGATTATAAGTGGTGAAACTGGCAGCGGAAAATCGACCCAATTACCCTTGATGTGTCTTCAAGCGGGTTTTGGAGCCAGTGGCGTGATTGGACACACGCAACCTCGTCGAATTGCTGCCAGAGGCGTAGCGGCGAGGATAGCACACCAAATCAAGCGCCCACTTGGAGAAGAGGTTGGGTTTAAAATTCGATTCGCGGATCAAACACAGGATCGAACCTATATTAAATTAATGACCGATGGAATTCTCTTAGCCGAGACGCAGAGTGATCGTTTCCTCGAACAATACAGTTTAATTATTGTCGATGAGGCTCATGAGCGCTCATTAAATATTGATTTCCTGCTTGGGTACCTCAAGAAAATTCTCGCCAAGCGAAAAGACCTCCGTCTAATCATTACCTCGGCGACCATCGACACACAGCGCTTCGCGGATCATTTCACACTGACGAAAGATATTCCGGTTCCAATCATCTCGGTCGAAGGACGGACATTCCCAGTCGAGATCCGATATCATCCGCCCGAGGAATCGAGCCAAGTCGGCAAGGAAAAAACGGAAATCGAAGAACATACCGTTCGAGTTTGTCGAGAATTGGCCTCACTCGATGACGGTGACATGCTGGTCTTCCTGCCAACGGAAGGCGAAATCCGCTCTCTCAATAAAAAACTGCGAGCGGCACATTTACCCGGACGACAAACGGAAATCCTACCCCTCTATGCACGTCTTTCAACCGACCAACAAAATCAGGTTTTTCAACCCGGAAAGAAGAGAAGAATTGTTCTCGCAACCAACGTAGCTGAATCGTCAATTACGGTGCCACGCATTCGCTATGTCATCGATACCGGAACGGCAAGAATGAGCTTTTATGCTCCTCGGAGCAAAGTTCAGCGATTGCCAATCCAAGCGGTTTCGCAAGCGTCCGCCAACCAAAGGGCAGGGCGGTGCGGGAGAATTGGCCCCGGCATTTGTGTTCGACTCTACAGCGAAGAGGATTACCAATCTCGCCCACTGTTTACAACGCCCGAAATCAGACGCACCAATCTTGCGTCCGTAATTCTTCAGACACTGGCGCTCAAACTCGGCAAGATCGACGAATTCCCATTTCTCGACCCACCCCGCAGCGAAGCGATTCGAGACGGGTTCAAGACGTTGTTTGAACTTGGGGCGGTAGACGAAAAACGACAGCTAACCTCCCTTGGCAAGTCATTGGCCCGAATGCCCGTTGATCCCAGAATTGGGCGGATGATCTTTGCTGCCGAAGAAGAAAATTGCCTTAGCGAAATCCTGATCATTGCCGCGGCTCTGGAACTCCAAGACCCGCGGGTCCGGCCTCCAGAGCGTCGGCAGGCAGCCGATACCCAACACGAAAAATTCCGGCATGAAAAGAGTGATTTCCTCAGCCTCCTGAAGCTCTGGGATTATTTTCACCAACTCAAAGGCGACCTCTCCCGCGCCAAACTAAAACTAGCCTGTCAGCAGAATTTCTTGTCCTATTCACTGATGCGGCAATGGCAAGACATCCACCGCCAAATTCGATCCATGGCCAGCGACCAGAACCTAAAAGCCCGCTCCCGAAAAGACGACCATAACGCGATCCATCGAAGTTTATTATCCGGCCTGCTTTCCGGTGTCGCCTTGGCAGGGGATCGACACGAGTACACGGGTGCCGGGAATGTCAAATTTCATCTGTGGCCCGGTTCGGGGATATTCGACTCCAAGCCGCAATGGATCGTCGCCGCGGAAGTTGTCGAAACCTCTCGCCGCTATGGAAGGACCATCGCGAAAATCTCACCAGAATGGATCGAGCCCCTCGCGCAACACCTCGTCAAGCGACGCTATTCTGACGCTCATTGGAGTAAAAAAAGACAATCGGTCGTTGCCTCCGAACACGTTACACTATTCGGGCTTCCAATCGTCGCGGGTCGGATAGCCAATTACACCAAAATCGATCCGGAAATTTCCCGCGATCTTTTTATCGAACGTGGACTCGCAGGCGACGAATTCGAGGGCTCCCAAAAATTCTATCAGCACAATCAGTGGCTACTCGAGGAAGTAAAATCCGAGGCTGCCAAGACACGCGACCGCGCTCTGATCGTCAACAATGACGACATCATCAATTTCTATCAGGACAAACTACCCGAATCAGCAGTGGACGGAATCAGCTTAAGAAAACTGATCAAGGATTCGCCAGAACTCGATCAACGGTTGCGCATGACACGCGCCGACCTGCTTCCATCTTCTGAAATCACCGATGTCGGCCAACAATTCCCTGATCAAGTTCAAGTCGGCTCGATGCAAATCCCGATTCAGTATCGATTCTCACCGGGAGCCAAAGACGACGGCGCGACGATCCAACTACCACTCGAGGGAGTCGGACAACTCGACGACACGCAAACCGGGTGGTTGATCCCGGGACTCCTTCAAACTCGAATAATATCTCTGATTCGTAGTTTACCAAAATCGGTGCGCCGCAATCTCGTCCCTGCACCCGATACGGCAAAACGGGTAGCCGAGAATATTATCTTTGGCCAGGGAATCTTTCACGATGCAGTCGCCCGAGAACTTTCTAAAATTGGGGGAATCCCAATAACTTCCGCGCAGTTCAAAACAGAGAAAATGGACGACCACCTCAAGGTGAACATGCAGGTTATTGGCGAGGCAGGGGAGGTCGTGGCCGAAGGCCGCTCAATCGCGGAAATTCGCGGACAGTTGGGAGACGAATTTAAAAGTAACATTGTTGAAATTGAAGACTCCAGCTGGAATCGCGATGGGCTTCACGACTGGTGCTGGGAAGACTTTCCAAAGGAAATCATGATCCAACGAGGAGCCACACAGTTGGCTTCGTATCCAGCTATTTTAGATCAAAATGATTCAGTGGGTCTCCGGTTAACCGATTCAACCAACGCAAGTGATCAAACCACGCGCCAAGGATTGGTACGGTTGTTCCGAATCACGAACCGAAAGTCGATTAAGTCTCAGGTAAATTGGCTACCTGAACTGGACCGCCACGCCGTCCCGTTATCGAACATCATCCCATCAACGGAGTTAAAAAATCAGTTGTCTGATTTAATCGCCAGAATTGCCTTTGTCGACCGCAACAAAATCCCCAGATCGCGGGATGAATTTGATTTATTACAGTCCAAGGCAATCGAGCGAATCAGTATTGCAAGTCAAAGCATCGCCAAATGGCTACCCAAACTCTCAATTGCCACGCATCAGTTGCACTTACACCTGGAAAGCCTGCCAGCGCGTTACACCAGTACGCATGAAGACATTTTATCCCAAATCGCTGAACTGAAAACCGATTGCTTTCTTTCACAAACACCATGGCCGTGGCTTGAACAATTCCCGCGTTATTTTGAGGCAATGAGTTATCGAATGGAAAAACTGGATTCCACGACGACGGCAAAAGATAAAGCCCAGACCGAAGAAATTGACCACCATTGGAAACGGTACTGCAGTCAGAGAGTACTGCACCTCAATCACGGAATCGTCGACCCGGAGCTTGAAACATTTCGGTGGATGATCGAGGAATTGAGAGTCTCGCTTTTTGCCCAACCCCTAGGAACCACCGTAAAGATCTCACCCCAACGGATGGAAAAGCAATGGAGTCGCGTTAGACATTTTTAACGCAGATGTCGTCGCAACTGCCAATCGCCTCTTGGAATATCGGCCAAAGGCAGTCACTTGTCATTGGCTGGTTTGAATCCTGGCGATGAAAACACGGGCGGCTCAAACCCTCCAGCACCCACTGATTGATTCGGCTCTTGTTTTCCAATGCCCCCAACCCCAGGAGGCCGGAATCCATTTCCTGGGATGGCTGCTTTCGGAGACTCACCTTTGAACTTGAAACCTGAGGCGGCGGGAGCCGCAAACTGGCTCTCACTGAGAGGTGCGGCCGCTTTGAAGTTGGCCGGAGCGTTGAATCCGCCAGGAACAGGCTGCGATTTTGCCGTGGAGGAACTGAAGGCAGCCGGCTTGTTGGCTGGTGATAATGAAAAAACCGAATCCGATTCATTGACCTTCGGCAGGGGAGTCGATTGCGAGATAACACCTCCGCGCGAAGGTGGCTGCCGCCCTGCAAAAACATCTGACTCACGCGGATTTAAGTCGTTCAAGATACTACTATTTTTTTGCGCCTGAAGTACCGATGTCGTGCCCTTCTGGGGATTGCCCGTCGGTGCTTGGCTAACGAAACCCCTCGCTTTGGCCACGCTGGCAATGGGCGCCCGCGCTTCGGTGATCACCGAAGCCGAGCCGCCGCTCGGAATCGCATTGGCTGAAGTCGAATTTGCTTTAACCTTGGCAATCAACATTCCGACAACCTCTTCTGCAGACTTAGGCTGTGTGGAAACCGCCAGTGCATAATCACCAATCGCGCGATTATAGCTAACTACCGAGGCAATCAAATCACGCTCCGCTGTATACAAAATCTTTCCAGCTTCCAGTTTGGTCAGCAACGGAGTCCCCTCGGTTGGGGCCAGAACTCGGTCCGCGGCAGATTTTGCGTATCCCACTCCTTCGGCCCGCATCTCGATCAACGCAAGCATTTTCGGAAGTACTTTATCAATGCCCCGAAAACCAAGTGGAACGAGTCGCCTAGAAAGGTAAAGCTCATAGTTGGTGTTGTAACGTTGAATTAATGGCAAATCGTTGGGGATTGGGTTCGTTGAATTTTGACTTTGAGCTGGCAAAAATTGAGTTAGTATCGCTTGTGATTTCCCTAACTGAATCTCAGCTGCCATCACCTGGCTACCGACGACCGCCTCTACTGCGGTCAGCAAGGCTTGTTCCGAACTCGATGCCGGAACCGGAATTTGTCTTAACCACTGGCTATATTTTTCTGTAGCGACATAGTTGGCCCAGTCAAAATAAGTTTCCCAATACTGCCGCACTAGCAAATTGCGACGATTGATGGTCAGCGGTTGGCGGAAAAAATTCACCAGATTGACCGGTTGGCCCGGTAATGGATTCTCATATTGCCCCACGGCGTAGCGCGCGATCAACTCTTTTGCAATAAAGTTGGTTGACTTATTTTTTTTATCCAGCGGTTCGCTAAAGCCGGCAAGCTGTACTGCGCGCGCTCCCTTGGGAGGCGTAAAGGTAGCCGCATGAGTAGGGATTTGAGATGCCAAAAACACCTCTTGCATCGGCTTGTTCATCGGGGGCGCTGTTTGCGCTGCGGTCGACTCAACTTGATCTTTATCAAACGCCGGAATCAACTCCGACCGTAGATTGTCGGCAGTAAATTTTCCGGCGGGTCGCTGCGGTTGATTCGTTCCATCTTCAACGGGTACAAATGAACCCCGCGTTGCCAAGGGAGACATTACGATCGGAATCTCTGCGTTAGCGTTGACAACCCGCGGTTCCGATTTTCGTTGCACGCTCTCTGCCCTCAGATCATTGCCAAGAGGCTCACCAAAACTCCTTGCGGTTGGCCCCGCCGGCATCAATAAGTCTCGCGGCGGTTCCGGGGGAGCAAGCGCTTCTAAAGAAACGATCGGATCTGTAGCCTCCTGCGGCGGACCGATTGAGAGCGTTGAAATCAAACTACGCGTCGAAATGTGCTCCTGTCCAAGCTGTTGATGAAACCCTGCAGCTTGCTCAGCAATTTCATCCGCTCCCTCGCTCAATTGTCCCGTCGGCAGCGGTAGCGCCAGAAACTCAGTATTGGCTTGCTGGGCGAACCCCAACATGGGAAATCCAAGCACCAACAAGACGATGATCGATTCAAGTTTTTGCTTGATCAGTCCGAAACAATTTTCGATTAATTGCGATACCAAAATGAGCATCCGTGCACCTCTGGTTAGTGATTTCCCGTATGTCTCCGCATGAACCACGAAGCAAACTATCGTGAATTTGTCCCGTATCAAATTTTTAGTCAATGCTGATTAAGCACAGCCCTTGAGAACGATATCGTCATCCCAGCCAACCTGAATTGCCATACTTACTGTTTCCCCTTGCTTGATTTCAAAAAATTGCTCCCGATAATTAGCTTGGGCAAACACACATGGGTTGAAACATCAGTGAACAACTTAATCACGACTTTCACATTCCTTACTCTTGACCGCTGTTGGAAACAGGGGGTGCGTCATTTTATTAATGTGATAGCACTTTTTTTGTTGTGGAATGCACCAGCAGATGCCGATCAGCTCCTCAGCCCACCGACTCAGCCTCCCGGCTCGGATACGATTGATTCCATCCAATCTCTTCTTACCGAGCACTGGGCGCGTAACTCTCAAAATGCCCTCGCCTCCCAAAAAATCTATGAGGACTCAAAATCGCGACCGGCAATCGTTCGTGTTGCCTACGCAGTGAATCGTCTGCAGCAAAACAAAACAAACGAGGCAAAACTCGTTGCTGAGAAAATCACCGAAGTCTTTCCTCGCAATCTTGACGGATGGATGCTGAAAGCCTGGCTGAATGCCTTGGAAGACAACTTCGACACCGCGCTCGTTTCGATACGGTCTTTAAACAAACAACTTACGACCGCACCCAATCTTCCAGTGGAAATCAAATCTTCGGTTTATTTTCGAATGGGAAGTTTGATTGGGTATCTGGAAGGCCCAGTCGCTCACCGTGTCAATCAGAATTTACTTCTCACGACGACTCAGTCGATCACGAACAATGCCCCCCGGAAACACTTAAAAGAATTCAATGCTGGTAGAACGCAAGTCTTTGAGAAATACATCGAGCTCAAAGACAGTCAAACCCAAAAGAAAAATGTAGAACTCGCGAAAGTTGCGCAACGTGACCAAAAAACAGAAAAGATATTAAACCTCGAAAACGAAAGCTTATCAGATTCGGAAAAAAAACTCTCCGAAGAAATTGAACGTGTTAGGCAGGACATTAACACCAGAATCTCAACACTGGAAAACCAGGGTTCTGAAATTGAGCAGGAACGAATAGCAGCATCGTTTGAAATCCAAAAACGACAAAACAGGCTTCAATATCTATATGAACAACTCGCCATCTTAAACCTCGGCCCCGTCGGTCGGATCTGGGTTTATGATCCACGCTTTGAGATTCGTAATATCGAATTTCAAATATCACAAAGACAGAGCGATTGGAACGGATACTCTTTTCGTTTGCGGAACATCAACGGTGAAATTGCTAGATTGCAATTTACGGCCCAACAACAAACCAATTCGCTTACCAGAGAATTGAAAAAACTCAACGGTTCACGACGTCGAAATCTTGGCAGGCTTGCTCGCATTGCTGCAGGGCCTCAAATCGCCGATGGTAAAAAAAACGCGATGAGAATCCGCATAACGTCGCTCATCACCTACGATGAAATCTCAGAAGAACTTTATCGCCAGCAAATTCTCGATCAATTACCAAGAAATTGAAATCACCTGGATCTGCACCCGAGAATCGTGCACTAACTCATTTTAAGCAATTCACCGATCCACTCCTGCAGTCGCTCGATCGGTAGACCGACAATATTCGATTCCAAGCCACTTTCAAGATGAAGCCAATCTAGATCATCTTGGTACCCAAACGCCCCCGCCTTACCGATCCAATTATCAGAATCGAGTATTTCCTTAAGTTGTCGACCCTCGAGAACATCCATGGTCAACACGGATTGCTCCAAATGAAAAACATGGCAATCGCCAGGTTTTTTCCAAAGACAAACTCCAGTTAATACACGATGTTTTTTCCCGCTCATTAACGTCAACATCTTCTCTGCATGCTCTCGATCCACTGGCTTGCCGAGAATTTCTCCCTGACACTCTGCCACCGTATCGGCCGCGAGAATCACACCGGCATTATATTTGGGTGCGATCGCGCGCGCCTTGAGAAAGGCGGATTGCAAAACAAGATCCTCCGGAGAGCATTTCGAACAAAGACCTCTTTCAACAGAATCATCGGGGGCATCAATGAGGAATCGAAACCCTGCATCCTCCAAAAGTTTGGCGCGACGTGACGACTGGCTTGCCAGAATTAAAGGGAACTCATGAGGTTGGTTGGTCATACCGATTTAATGTGTTAATCTTGTGAAACGGCGATAAAATAAGAGGGCCAGAATATTTTAAAGATTGATAAACGATGCGGCCAAGATCGGAAAAACTAAATGTCCTGTTCGAAGACAACCACTTATTGGTTGTTAACAAACCGCCATTATTACCTACGATGGGAGTGAAGGAAGGCGATTTAAGTTTGATCACCCAATCGCGGCAATACATTAAACAGAAATACAACAAACCCGGAAACGTTTACCTCGGGATCGTGAGCCGCCTCGATGCTTTTGTGAGCGGCGTCATCGTCCTAGCTAAGACCTCAAAAGCTGCCGGCCGACTGTCTGAGCAATTTCGAAACCGGACCGCAGACAAGACATACTGGGCGATCATACCGGACGTCCTGACTGAGGAAAATGGAAGACTGGAAGACTGGGTAATTAAAAATGAATCTCTTCACCGAATGATCGTGATCCCCCAAGGAAAAAGCTCTTCCCCCGGCGCAAAAATAGCCCGTCTTGACTACAAAACAATAGGCTCCGAAAACACCAATCGCCGATCCCCTACCAAATTACTCGAAATCAAGCTCGAAACCGGCCGAAAGCACCAAATCCGCGTCCAGCTAGAAAACGCTGGGGCTTCCATTTTGGGTGACCGAAAATACGGCAGCGAACTCCCATTTCAATGTGGAATTGCACTTCATTCTCGTGAGCTCTCCATTGAACACCCGATAAGTAGGGTCATACAATCGTTTCAAGCGGAAACACCATCTTGGTGGAACATTGATCAGTATTCGTTATGATAAAATTTGATCCTAGTTCCCCGGCAAGGCTTTTTCTCACCCATAATATTCGGTCAATGGTTGCGGTTGAAGCAATGAGTCTCGTATGAACACTACCCAAAGTAATTTTCGTGATACTGCTCTCGCCAGTGAACTGGTGACAGAAGAGCAATTGCGGAATGCAATGAACGAATTAGCGAAAACAGGGGATAGTGATTCGTCCACTTCGACAACGCTCAGTGAAAAGAAAATTGCCCAGCAATTGGTCGAAGCAAAAGTCATTTCTGCCTATCAAGCGGATCAATTACTGACCGGTCGAACCAAATTAAACCTTGGCCCCTACATCATTACCGATTGGATCGGTCAAGGTGGAATGGGTCAGGTATTCAAAGCCGTTCACGAGATGCTCGGCCGGGAATCCGCGGTCAAAGTATTACCTCTCCACAAAACAACTCCCGAGGCAATTGAGAACTTTCGCCGTGAGATCCGAGCCCAGGCAAAATTGGATCACCCCAATCTCGTACGAGCTTTCGATGCGGGAGAAGACGGCAACGTCCATTATCTCGTGGTGGAGTATATTCCAGGGACCGACCTCCGACGTCTCGTTCGATCAAAAGGTAAACTCTCTGTTCAGCAAGCAGCCAACATTGTTAAGCAATCTGCTGAAGGACTCGCACACGCCCACGAACGCGACTTAATTCATCGTGATATTAAACCAGGTAACATTCTTGTCACTCCCGATGGCGTTTCCAAACTATCTGATCTTGGATTGGCGTTCTATCTCAACGACGCGACTGATCCGAGAGCAGGGAAGATTGTAGGCACCGCCGACTATCTCTCACCCGAACAAATCCGAACGCCACAGCACATCACCAGCGCCAGTGACATCTATTCACTTGGTTGCACCCTGTATTACGCAGTCACTGGTAAAGTGCCTTTTCCCGGTGGGACACCTAAGAGTAAAGCCAGAAGGCATCTGGAAGAAACTCCATGGCATCCAAGACGGTTCAACGAAGAAGTCAGCGACGACTTTGTTGACCTGATTGGCGATATGATGGAAAAGGACCCCAAAGAGCGCATCCAGTCAGCCGAAGAAGTTGCCGAACGACTAGCCCCTTGGGCGGCCGACGATAGCCCGCTTCTTCACGAAGATATGGGCGATCGACCTCGCTGGATGCCCGCACCAATTGGATCGCCGGATGCTCAGGATACCGATCCTGATGACGCCGTTACAGAAATGGCGATGAATGAGATTAGCGACACTTCGCAAAGCAGCATTCATGCGACCATGTCCGATGACTATTCTATCTCCGGACAGCACAATAAACCGCCACCTCCGCTCTCTACCGTTGAGCAATACAAAACGGCGGCCAGACTTGACGACGCCATCACGTTTTCGTTGTCGGCACTATTCGTGACCGCGGTTGTTTGCCTTTCGATTGGAATTCTCGTTGGCTTCATTGGCGGCTTCTTGATGGCGAAATAGCTGTCGCTTGCCCGCTCACCTGTACTTGTTACTCTCAATAAAGGTGTAGCACCGGCGTAACCTCTGTTTGTATTCCGCCAGTAACGTGCACCTTTGCATCAGTGTCGATAAAGACGTTAATCTCGCTGCGAATCCCAAATTCTTCAAGGTAGATGCCCGGCTCAATCGAAAAACAAGTGCGTGGTAGAACCAGTCGATCTTCTTTTGTCTCCAGATCATCCATATGGGCACCGTTGCCGTGAGTTTCGGTTCCAATGTTGTGACCGGTTCGGTGAATAAAGTACTCGCCGTAACCAGCATCTTCAATCACCTGCCGAGTCGCTCGATCCACTTCCCATCCCTGCAACTCTCGCCCTTCGGCAAAAGCACAGCGAGCACAATCGATACCTGCGTCGCGGGCGGCAGCGACAATATCAAAAACTGTTTTGTATTTTTCGGGTACCGTTTCTCCCATGAAACCGACCTTGGTGAGATCACTATAGACACCCTCAGAAACATCCATCTTTGCCCACATGTCGAGCAATACAAAATCTCCTACCTTAATTTCAGAATCGGCTCCATGTGCAGGAGAATAATGTGGGTCACCACTGTTTGCATTGACACCAACGATTGGCGGGTGGTACGTCGTCATCCCATGACGCGCGTAATAATCCATGACAAAGTCCTGAACTTCCGTCTCGCGAATCGACTTTCCACTCCGCAGCCTATCCGCGATCAATCTCCAGGCTTCGTCAAATGCCGCCCGATTCAGTTCATCGGCCTGTAAGTGAAGTTCCCATTGTTCGTCCGTCCATCGGGCTTCAAAGGACTGGATCAGATTTCCAGAACTAACTACCTCGGCACCGAAACGGCGCACCAATTCAACCGTTCCCGCATCGACCCGGGAGATGTATGGATTGGCATTTTCGGGGGAATACTCCATCGCGACCTGTTGGCTACCTCCAAGCATGGCTTTCAATCCATCGTGAAGTTCCTGCCATGTCAGATATACAATTTTCTTCCCCAGCAAGTGGTCCAGCGCCGTGGACTCGATCCGGTGTACTAATTTTACTGGGTCGCCCTGAGCTGGAATAAAGTAAAAGAAACGGCGGGATCCAATCTCTGATTCGGAGATCCCCAAAACTCTCAATGCCAAAACATTTAAGCCACGAAAATCGTATAATAGCCAACCGTCGAAACCAAATTCCTGAATCGCATTTTGCATCGAATTCAGCTGAATTTCTGGGCTAAATTTTAAATTTTCCATACAAAGCTCTCTCTAAACCATTATTTTTTTGAATAATCTCAGCTACCTTACCCCTTCCCATAAGAAGGCGGTAAAATCAAGTTGTGTTGTATCACGGATTAAACGCCGACTCCACGAAAAGTCCTCAAAACAATTCGTGGAATTACCATCTGATTGCGAAACATTAAATTTCCACCTAGGTAAGTCATGAAAGTCAATTTGCTTAAGTCACACAAATTTATTGGCCTGACAATAATAACTTGTATGCTTTTCGCCTCTAACACCGGTCTTGCACAGGAGAATGCGGTTGCGGCTGTGCCCGCCGGAAACCTGGCAAAAGCCGCTGAAGAAGTTCCAGATAATTTCATTCGATTTCACATGTGGGACGGTTCGATCGTGGCAGGCCTGGTGACGTTGGACGTCATCTCCATTGAAACCGAGTTTGGTGTACTCGAAGTACCGGTATCGCGAATCAAGAAACTGTTTCCAGGCTTAAACAGCTTTCCTGAGTTAGATCAAAAAATCAAACAACTGATCGCCCAACTCAGCGATAAAGATTTTGCGTTGCGAGAAACCGCCCATCGCGAACTAACTAATATGGGCCTTCAAATCAGGGAGCAGTTACAAAATACAGCTTCCGATGGGAGTGCCGAACAGAAAAAACGACTCTCCGAAATCAAACAAGCGATTGAAGAAGAATTCGAAGATGCGGAAGAAAATGGAGAGGAACTCCAGCGTGCATTGATTCGAGGCGATTCGATCGACACCCCAGAGTTTAACATCGTTGGAAAAATCCTGCAGGAAACTTTCACAATCAATAGTAAATTCGGCCAACTAACGGTTGAATTAAGCGATGTCAAAATGGCCGATCGGCCAATCAAAGAAGAGAAATCAGCCGTCAAGAAAACGGTCGCGATTGCATCCGAAACGTTCTTTCAGCGAACGCCGGTCAACACGCGTATCCGAATCACCAAAGGTGATAAAATTTCAATCAAAGCAGATGGCGTAGTGCAATGGACAAACTGGAGCACATCCTCAACCCCCGAAGGGTTGACCAATCAAGGGCAGTATCAGGGAATTCAAAGTGGAACGTTGTGTGCCAAGATTGGCTCTTCTGGGAAAATATTTAAAGTCGGCAAGGAACATGAAGGAGTCGCCAAAGAATCAGGAATACTCTATTTGGGCATCGCGATTCAAGATTCCTATGTTCAGCAAAATTACCGCTGGACCGGGAATTACAATGCAAAAATTCGCGTCACACCAGCAGGGGTAGAGTAAGCCCAACGACTGGTATGCCTCGCAAATTACCTATCTGATTTTCGGAAGCGCGAGCGGTTCCTTTGAATTCATAGGAGGGTGATCGAGAGGGAGTTCAAGATTCTCATCGTCTCCGCTCGATTTTCGCTTGACGGTCATTCGAATCGTCTCGCCTGCCTCAAACCGATTGATCAGTTGTTTCAAACGCAGCATATCGTTGACTGGATTGTCATTGATACTCAGAAGAATGTCTCCTGTCTCCAACCCCACTCGACTTGCCGGTGAGTCAGGATTGACTTTATTGACAAGAATTCCATCGCCGAGTGGATTGGGGCCAGACTGGATACCAATAAACGCAGGTCGAATATATTCCCCTGCTTTTAAACGATCCAATAACTTAGCCGCGTTGGCCAGTGGTATCGCAAAACCGATTCCCGAGTCATACCATTCCACCCCCGCCCCAACGGCTTGAGATTGAGGATTCATTGGAACACAAATCCCAAGCACGCGGCCCTCGATATCAACCAATGGCCCTCCATAATTTGCAGGGCTAATATTGGCGTCCGTTTGAATCGCTCGGCCACCGATTCTGTTTTTTGCACTAATGATGCCCGTGGACATCGCAGGACTGGTATCGCCATAACCAACGCCTAGCGAAATAGCCCACTGACCAACCTTGATCTTGGACTCATCAACCATCTCCGGAATCGGTAGATCAGTCAGACCATCAATTTTCAAGAGACAAATTTTTCGCGTATCATCGCGGCCAACGAGCTTGGCAAAATGCCGTTCACCGCTGCTCAAAATGACCGAGATCACCGGGGGTCTTTGAATGAAATTAAAGGTGCTCGTGAGAATGAACCCGTCGGAGGAGATTACAATCCCAGTCGTGTTCCCCTCTCCCTGCTTGCGAATCCCTCCAATCCTTCCTTGCACTGCCGAGACGCCACCGTACGACTCGATTGTAACCAATGAAGGCGCCACTCGAGTTGCAGCGTTACGAAACGCTTTTGAAGTAAGCGACATTGCCTCCATCAACTCCGCTGCGGAAAGCCCGGAGACCTCCGCGTCGCTTGCGTCAATCCCCGACTTTTCTACCCCGGTTTGAGCAACCACGAATCCCACCGGAGTGACCAGCAGACCGGCCAAGCAACAAAGCAAAAAACACCGAAATTTATTAGTCATGTACATCTACTCCATCTAACAAGCTCGCCGGGCAACCAACGCTCTGCTTGTTAGCCAATCTCTTGATTGATTTGTTGAAACAATCTCGAATACATCAGGTCACTTCTTCAAGCGTGGAGTAATTCTAACACGAACCATTTCAACTCCACGTTTAACAATCATCAACACTTCTTCTTCTGGCCGCAAAGATTTAAGCGCTTCAGCGTAGTCTTTTAAATTGCCAATTTTTTCACCCGCAATCGATACGATCATGTCATCACTTTTTAACTTTGCTTTGGCAGCGGGCGACCCGCGAACGACTCGATCGATATAAGCAGGATTGTTCCGACCACCGAGCTTGAATAAGACAACTCCAAAATCAACATCCTGCTTTTCCGTCAAAGGCTGAGTTTCACCGGTCACACTCGCCGTCCCCGCGACAAATTCATAAAGCACTGAATTGGGCACCGCATAATTTAGACGTGTATTCGTCTCCGAACTGTTAATAATTTTCCCGACGATTCCAACGAGCTGGCCGTAAGGAGTTACTACCGCACCGCCAGAGGCCCCGGGGTTACTTGTGATCGCATCGATTAAAACCAGCTCCCCGCGATAAGCCACATCGCGTTTGGTCAGCCTCGCCTCCATCGTTGTCCGTAATGAAATCACTCCCAGCATTGCCGAGACAGGTTCGTCTTTGTCGGCCACTTTGAATGCATTGCTCAACGCAATAACCCAATCGCCTTTTTGGCCGACAGACTTTTCGGAGAGCTCAAAGAAATCAGGAGTCTCAGCCTGGATTTTAAGCAACGACAGCTGAGTCTCTCGATCACGTTTCAGAATCGTTGCGACATATTCCGCTCCATCGGACAAAACCACTTTGACTTGCCTTCCATCGAGAAAAACACCTTGCGATGAAAGAATAAGCCCGTCTTTTGAGACAATGATTCCAGTCGCGAACCCCTCAACTTTTCCGGCCGAAGCACCAAACACTTTCGCCATTTTTGGCTGTGAGTTCGCGATCGCTTGATCAATAAAACTCGGTTGAGATTTCAGTTGTGCCGAGACAATTCGATTGCCGCCAATGAGCACAACGAAGCCCACCAGCAACGCCAACCGCCAACCGAATTTATTGTTCAATTTAGATACCCCTCAAAACAGACGACGCAACCAACTTCAAATGCAATGTCGCACTCATTTCTTCTTAACGTTCGTGAGAAAAACTTCATCGCCGACATCCTCCAGCCACTCCGCGTCCGCGTCGACCACTTGTAGCTTGACACTTTCCTCAAGGCCCAAGACCCTTTGTCGCTTAAGCGGAAGCCGCACCGGCCCGACCGGCGTCCACGAAGAAAAAGTCGAACCACCCTTATTCAGGCAGTCTCTTTCCATCGATGATTTCACCAAATTGACCTCTGGCATCCCATCTTGATCATACATCGAAAACCAGCAGTAGACCGTGCCACCCTCGGACGAATCGACTTTGAAACGATACGCGTTTTCACCCAACGCTTTATCGCTCCCGTCTATGATTACCGTTCCAAACAACTCTAATGGTTGTTGCCGAAATACAGAGCCCATCATCAGTGCCTGATTAAACACCCACCGAGACTGGGCTTCCCGCAAAGATAGCTCGGTCGTTTTCCCGGACTCGGTCGCCCAAAAAGAATCGCCATCGTACTGATAGACAACTCGTTTATTGTCCATTACATGATTGACACGGATTCGACCATCAGACGCCAGCCATGTTTCTTGCGTCCCTCGCTCTTTACCGTTCTCTAGAATTTTACCCGCCAATTTTGCGACTCCTACTGACGAATCATCACGAATGTTTTTTTTCCAGCCATCAAGAATTCGTTGAGCATAACCTCGATTTATTTTCGGATTCCGCACGTCACCGGGGGTCGCCGACAACAAAGCGATCATCTGGCGCTGACGTTCTAATTGCTTCTTTTTTGCGGGATCCTTTTCGTCTTTTCCACTCTGACCACCCCGTACGCGAGGCTTGGCATAGGGAAGCCCGAAGGTTCGAACGACGACTCGATGTTCCATGCCGTCTTGCTTGCGAATTAAAAGCTCGGTGGGCCAATCCTCAGGTAACGTGCAGATTAAATTCGTAAACTGATTTGCGTTTTTTATCTTTTCTCCTTCGAACTCTAGCAACTCATCTCCGAGATCGAGACCTGCCGACGCTACCGGAGCATCTCGATTCAATTGAGAGCAAACCACTTTCCCACCGCGATCGGAAAAACTCGCATCCAACGTCGCGTGCTCGACTAATTTTGTCGCTAATAAATCGGGAATAAAATTCTTAATTTGATTCGCTGAAATAGCATAACCCAGGCCAACATTCACCCGGCCACGCTCTTTAAAACTCCCTCGACCATTAATCCCAATCACCTCGCCTTTGAAATTGAACAATGGGCCGCCCGAGTTCCCAGGATTAATCGACGAGTCCACCTGAATGCAGTTACCGTAAACTAATTGGTTCTGCCCCGAACCCGGTTGATAGCGCTTGACCCCGCTCACGATTCCAAGAGTTACCGTAGGTACTTGATCCTCGGTCAGAATGAATGGATTCCCCATCGCCAAAGCCCAATCGCCGACTTTGACTTCGTCCGAATTCCCTAATCGAGTCGCGGGAAAAACTTCCTTGCCCTCAAGTTGAATGATCGCAAGATCACCCCCTGGATCCGTACCGATTAATTTCCATCGATACAACTTGCCGTCGGCCAGGCCTCCCCACCCTTTGATGCCGGCGCCCATGATGACATGGTGGTTGGTTAAAACGATCCCGCTGGGGTCGATGATCACACCCGAACCGCCGCCCTGTCGATCTTCGTCGTAAATGGCAACGACACTTTGAATCACTCGATTGATTGCGTTGATCCGATAACGCTCAATCGCAGCTACGCGTTGCCGGTCTTGCAAACTTAAATCGTCATCAGCAGCGAGAGGGCAGCAGGGAGAGATAAGAATGTACACAAGCCAAGGAAAAATAAAACGCATCCCAATATGCTGTTTGATCATACTGTCACTTATCTGTTAAGCCACTTTCTAATTTCATCCAAACTCGATGAATGGGTCCTCGAAACAATCAGACTACGAAGCCAATCTCTTTATTTCGTTTTTAGGAATCGAGCTTCACCCCAATTCGCGTGATCTCCAAGATCGAATTCAGCCCCCGGTGATACCACCAACACCACTTCTCTGATTCCTTCAATATCCACGTCAATTTCCAGAGGCCCTCCCTCCCCGGTCACCCGCTCAGACCAAAGTTCGATTCCGTCACCGCGAACGATCATTTGACAATCACCTCGCCCCTTGGTTTCGGCGGCGATCCCCGCGACCGCAGAGAACCGGTCAAACCCTCCGTCATTAGCAAAAACGAGCCTCGACGAAGCCTGCATTCCAACCCCTTTTTTGAACGATCTGATTTCTTCAGAATCCTTAAGTCGAATTTCGAGCGGGTTACCCGCGACACTCAGGTTCTTTTTCCAGTGTCGCTGAAGAGCAAAAATGGATTTCTCTTGCACTTCAATGGGGTCTTGATCAGACAGGTACCTTAATCGATCGGACTTAATGGCAATCGCAACAACGATCCCGGCTGGGACTCGAATGAAATTCTCGGAAGTAATGCCAACCTCCAAAACCCCATCTTCCAAGTTGCGAATTTCGCCTCTAATCTGGGAGCGATCGATGAGCTGAATCGTCGCTACAGGGCCTTTGGGTTTCTCCAAACCTAAGTCGGCTGTGATGATTGCTTTAACTTTACTAAGACTGATTTTTTTTGATTCGCCCTTGTATTTGATTCGGACGAATTCGAGATCAACCGATTCCAAGATGCCCTCGACCATTCGCTCGCCCGACGAAGCATTCACGACAACCGTATCAAGATCTGCGGAAGGCGCCTTTATTTTGCGATCTATCAGCGGCGAAGTCGACCACACAATCGCACGCAATAATTCAAGCGGAAATTCACGCGAACCCAGCGACGAAACCGACTTAATTTTTTCGTCTGACATGGACACAGAATCTATCCACAGGTCTCCCCCACCCACAAATTCTAATCTCATCTTTTCGCGGGAATTGGAGACAAATTTGCGTGCCGTTTTTATCGAGAGCACCTGGCGAATATTCAACTCCGGAGGCGTTGCGTCTCCGCTAACCAACCCTCCGACCCCGACGGTCTTTATCGAGGACTCAATTGTTTTCCCATTAATCAATTCCATCGAGACCAATCCCAGTCCATCCTCCTGCGTGGAAGGTTCACCGGCGGAGAATAGCAGATTAGAACGACAGGAGTCTGACGAAAAACATTCGCCATGGCAAAAACTGCCGAGCATTGATCCCCAAACCATTAATATGCTGGCTCGTAACCGCCAGCCATAAATATCATTCTGAAGCAATTGGAAAATCATGTTTCTATTGTATCTCACAACGGGTTCAATGTCTTGAGAGCACGAGCCGAACAAGCAACAAAAAACGGCACTCCCCACTCGGGGCAGTGCCGTATTTCTCCAAGCTAGTTGAACTGAATCTTACTTTTCACTTTCGCCATTGGCCGCTTCGGTATATCTTTCGACTATGTCGCGATACCTCGCTGGCAGTTTTTCTTTCACAGCGTTGTTGGCAGGATCTCGACTACGATCTCTTAGCCGACTCCAAGGACTCGCGGGGGAATCGTCGTAGGATTTCTTAACGACTTGCCCATTGGGATTACTACTTGTTCCACCCTTTTGGCTTTTCTTGCTTTGACTTGGCTTTGACTGAGCTTGCTTCTGACCAGAAGCTTTTTTACTAGCCTCTCAGGTACCGCCTTTTTTACAGTTAGAACTGCACTCTTTTTTCTCTTCCTCCTTGATGAGTTTCGTCAGCATACTGACGATTTTGTCTTGCTCATCCTGTGTCACTTCGTCCGTCTCAACCAATTCCAAAC
This sequence comes from Mariniblastus sp., assembly GCA_028823415.1. Lineage (GTDB taxonomy): Bacteria > Planctomycetota > Planctomycetia > Pirellulales > Pirellulaceae > Mariniblastus. Next base: position 2,218 of record JAPKBL010000022.1, on the reverse strand, counting down.
GCCGCCTTGAGTAATCCATTCTCTGGTAGACGTCATCGAGCTTACCCTTCTGAATGGATTGAATCTGCTGGACTTGCCGCCACGCGCTGACGCGAAGCCGCTCCGGAGCGTTGGGGTTAAATTGTAGAAACCGCATCAACGATTCGACGGCCTCTTGGTTCTTTAGAAGCCCTGCTTGTGCGACTCCTAAATAATATTGTGCGCTTCCCTGATGGACGGTGAATCCACTGAGATCACCAACGAGTTTCTCCAGGCATGGCATGGCATCCTCAAAACGCTCCTCGTTCATGAGCGTTCTTGCAAGGTAAAAACTTGCGTCCCCCGCCAAGTACTTGTCCTTTGACTGTTGTAACGGAGCAAGCAGCTCAATGGCTTGCTGAAAACTCCCACTAACGTCCGAGGCTGCAATGGCATCCGCATATTGTGGGTACATCAGAATCAGCGACTCAGTGAGTGCATCAGAAAAATCACTATCCATCTCGGATACGGTTTTCTTAATGGCTGCTCTCTGTGGCTCGGGAACCGATGCCAGCGAACTGATGTGAGCTAAAAAAGATGCTTTGACTTTTTCGGCATGCTGATCGTTTGCACTCGCCGAGTCCGTCACTCCGACGAACATGACACTCATCGCCATTAGACCGAGTGCGGTTTGGAATAATCGTCCAATTCTCATTTCAATTACCTCATTGATTTCGCAAGCGACAGTACGCAATATCGAATACCATCTATCTCATATTATTCAACAAAAGGCCACCGAGACCATCACCTTAATCGCGAAAAAAGCCGATTCGGCCATGAAAATCGGCTTCCCAGCGATTTAAACCGGTTTTTCTACCTATTATTAGAACCCCAGTAATCACCGATCGTTCTCTTTTTCCATGATTCGTTCGGTCATTTCCAGTAATTTCGCCTGTAATTGGGCCGCACTGATCGCCTCTTGGTCTAATAACTTCTCCAAATCCTCTTGTCCACGTAATTGCTCAACTTTCTTTGTCCGCCGGTTGAGCCTCATCTGCTGAATCCTTAACACTTTTAATTCTGCCGATTTTTTTAACAGAGGCTGGTCACCTCCTCCTCCGCCGCCTCCGCCGCCGCCACCTCCGCCGCCGCCTTCATTTTGAGCTTCTTTCAGAGCGTCGATTAAATCAGCAATCGTCGATTCTATTTCTTTTTGCAATAACTGAGTCAGTTGCCCGGTGCGCTCTAAAGCTAACAACTCGGAAGCACGGTTAAGATCGACTTTTAATTCTTGCACAATTTCCGGAAATACAATACTTGTGCCATCCTCTAGAAGCAAGTCGTAAGCCTGCTGGCTCAACTCGCTAATTTCGGTCTCTTCATTTGAGATTCGTAACATTAGCAACTGATCTCGCCGCCCGAGATTTTTCAAGTTAGTTAACTTGTCATCCAATTCAATTGTCATCACGCCTGCAATCACTTGGCGGTCATACATTTCCTTGAATCGAGCCTCTAAGCGGGCAAGTTTTTCCTGGCGAGTTTCTTCACGCAATTGTTTCAGCCGATCTTCAATCTCTTCCAGAGCTTCCTCCATCTTCTTCTCGGCTTGCTTTTGTTTTTTCTGAGCTTCCTTTGGATCTTGATTTTCCAAGTCACCCGAAGCACTTTTCATCGATTCACTCGCCTGGTCCATTTTACTCTCTCCAGGTTGCTTCTGGCTCTGATTCCCAGAATCACCTTGCTCGCCAGGTTCCTCTTCCGGCTTGGGAGCCTTCTTCATCTCTTCGAGAATATCCATCGTCTTATCACGATTGCGACGCTGTTCTTCCGCCATTTGTTGGAGCGCTTCGGGCGGCAACGTCTCGATTCGGCGCTTTTCTTTTTTGATCTCACTAAGTGCTTGATTCATTTCGGCAAGCGCTTTCTCTTCTTCCGTCTTGGCGTCATCAGGCTTTCCGGTTCCTAATTTTTCCTCCGCTTTTTTCTGATGGTCAATCGCTTTATCGAGTGCCTCTTGCCCCGGCTGTGGCGGCTCAGACTGGCTACTTGGCTTACCATCACTCGGCTTACCGTCACTCGGCTTACCGTCACTCGGCTTACCGTCACTTGGCTTACCGTCACTCGGCTTGCCGTCACTCGGCTTACCGTCACTTGGCTTACCGTCACTTGGCTTACCGTCACTTGGCTTACCGTCACTTGGCTTATCGTCACTTGGCTTATCGTCACTTGGCTTATCGTCACTTGGCTTACCGTCACTTGG
>JAPKBL010000108.1 GCA_028823415.1 Mariniblastus sp. | reverse complement strand
TATCGATTAAATAGACTATCGATTAAATAGACTATCGATTAGATAGACTATCGATTAAACCACACCTGCCGCCCATCGAAAAACTTCAGCTGCGCAAGGAATTCCCCCATGGTATTCGTTTACTTGAAACGCTTAATCGTCGCGGGACTTCTCTTGGTAGTAGGCCAGAGCGTTGCCATCGGTCACGAGACCTCTCCCCTCATCAAGGAAGATAATCTCTCAGTCGAGCGTCCTAATATCATCTTTTTCCTCGTCGATGATTTGGGCTGGCGCGATTTAAGCTGCTACGGAAGCGAATTTCACGAAACGCCAAACATCGATCAGTTCGCTGCCAAGAGCGTTTTATTTACCCAGGCCTACGCCGCCTGCCATGTCTGCTCACCCACCCGCGCGAGCATCATGACGGGAAAGTACCCGGCCCGATTGGGCCTCACCGACTGGCTTCCCGGAAGACGTGATTTTCCATTTCAAAAACTCAAAAATGCCGAGATCAAACAACACCTACCTCTCGATGAGATCACAATCGCAGAAACCCTGAAGAGCAACGGCTATCGGACTGCTCACATTGGAAAGTGGCATCTCGGTGAAGATCCCTTCGGCCCACTCGATCAGGGATTTGACATACAAATTCCTCGCTGGAACAAAGGTTGGCCCAAAGCAGGCTATCACGCTCCATTTAAATTTTCGGGACTCACCGATCAACCGGGGGACTATCTTACCGATCGACTTACCGACGAAGCCGAATCTTATATCGAGGCCAATCGCGATCAACCTTTCTTTTTATACCTCTCCCATTTTTCAGTGCATGATCCGATTCAGGGTCGCGTCGATTTAGTAAAAAAATATGAACAGAAACTAAGTCAACAGCCTACTGCACAAGGCGACGCATTCGTTCTCGAGGGAAACCCGGACGACCCATCACCGCTAACGCAGAATGACCTCAGCAAGAAAATAAAACAATCGGATTGGTCCGGGTACCAAGTTCTTCCCGAAAGAACTGTGAAGATTAAACAGCGCCAGGACAATGTTCAGTTTGCCGCCATGGTCGAGTCGATCGACGAAAGTCTCGGACGGATTGTCACAAAATTAAAATCTTTAGAATTACATGAAAATACGATTATCATTTTCTTCTCGGACAACGGTGGCATGTCAGGAGCCAACTTTGGACGACCCGATCGAACCATCTCGCCTCAACAACTTGACCGCGCCTTCTCGACATCAAACCTCCCACTGAGGGGTGCCAAAGGGTGGCTTTACGAAGGTGGAATTCGAGAACCCCTCATCATTCATTGGCCTCAAAAAGGCAAACAAGGGACGATCTGCGATACCCCCGTCATCAGCACAGACTTTTATCCAACCCTACTAGAGATGGCCAACGTCGCTCCAATGCCGAAGCAGCATGCCGATGGCATTAGCCTTGTTTCACTCGTCACAGAACACAAGAATCCCGGACTCGATTCGAAACTCGACCCTCAAAACCGAAACGCTATTTATTGGCATTTCCCTCATTATAGTAACCATGGAATGCAAAGCCCTGGCGGTGCAATCCGGTGCGGTGACTATAAGTTGCTAGAGTATTTCGAAAACAACACCATACAACTATTCAATCTCCGTGATGATTTAGGCGAACAACACGATCTCTCCGAAGAGCAACCTCAATTAGCCAAAGAGCTTCAGTCGAAACTGCACCAGTGGCGATCCGAAATTAATGCCAATCAAACACGCCCCAACCCCAGCTATCAAACCAGATAAGCTCCCGGCAAAGAGTAACGCTCGGCGTCGCCATCTAATCAAATCCCAAGGTAAGAATCGATGAAAATGTCAACCGACCACTTTCGGAAACGTGCTTGGCTACTCCTCGGCGGCTGTTTGGCAATCGTGGGAAGCTTCAGCCAGCTCGATGCCCAGGAGCCTCCTAATATCGTACTGATTTTCGGGGACGACATGGGGTTGGACTGCGTCAGTTCGTTTAACGAACGTCTCGGTTTAGAAACACCGCACATCGATCGCTTAGCTGAGGAAGGTCTTTCGTTCATGGATGCGCATTCGACATCCGCGGTTTGTTCTCCGTCGCGCTACGGATTACTCACCGGACGGTACAACTGGCGCTCGCGACTCAAACGTGGCATCGTTGGAAAATGGGAGCGGCCACTCATCGAACCCGACCGCCTTACGCTCCCTGAAATGCTCCGCCAACGTGGGTACAGCACGACAATGATTGGCAAATGGCATCTGGGATTTGACTGGCCAAGTAAAAATCAGCAAGATGGCCAACCTCCAGTTTTCACGACGAAACAAGCGGAAATTGACTTTACCGGCTCGATTCAAAATGGCCCCAATGGGCGAGGCTTCGACTATTGGTTTGGTGACGATGTCCCCAACTGGCCACCTTACGCTTGGCGAGAAAATAACCAATTACTAGGAACGATCTCAACAACCGCAGAGAAACTCGGGTTAACCAAATACACCGGGGTTAATCCGGGACCAGCCGTCGATAATTGGCGATTAGAATCTGTTTTGCCGGAATACGGAAAACGTTGTGCTGAATTCATCCATACCCAAAAAAACGAAAAGAAACCGTTTTTCTTGTACTTCCCAATGCCCTCGCCCCACTCGCCAATCGCGCCAGACGAACAATGGAAAGGAAAGAGCGGCATCAGTGATTATGCCGACTTTCTGATAGAAACCGATGCAATCGTCGGACAACTCCTCCAAGCACTCGATGATTCACAACAATCCAAAAACACCATTGTCATCTTCACAACCGACAACGGCACATCGCCAATCGCAAAATTTGAATCGCTGGCCGAACAGGGAGTTCATCTCACCGAAAACTTTCGAGGAAACAAAGCTGACGCCTTTGAGGGTGGCCATCGTGTCCCTTTGATCGTTCGCTGGCCGGGAATCACTCAACCGGGTTCACAAACTCTTGAAGTCGTATCGCTAGTCGACATCATGGCGACTCTCGCGCAAATTGTTGGCTTTGAACTGCCCGATAACGCCGCCGAAGACAGCGCAAGCCTGCTCCCATTGCTACACGGTAAGGCTCTCGAGCGCCCACTTCACGAAGCGATCGTATGCCACTCAGTCTCCGGTCATTTCGCCATCCGACAAGGCGGAGAGAACGGCCAATGGAAAACGCTTTTCTGCCGAGGTTCGGGCGGTTGGAGTGCGCCACGCGAAGGTGAAGCGGCCAAACAAAGTCTGCCGCTTGTTCAACTTTACAACCTCAGAAGCGATCCCAAAGAGTCAGTCAATCTGTATCGGGAGCAGCCGGAAATCGTTGAGCAGATGACGCAAACACTAAAACGTTTTATCGAGAACGGAAGAAGCACACCGGGCGCAAACCAACCCAATGACCAAGATTTAATTCATTGGCAAAACGTACCTTGGCCAAAATAAAACTCTGGTGAAGCTATTTTGGAGACGTGGCGTCAGCAAAGCCTAGCTCTTGCATCCATTCAATGCATAGCTGTGGCCATGCAAAGGCGGCCTTGGTACCTACAGCCAATCCAATTCCATGCCGGCCTTGCTCAAAAATATGCAAGGATGCCGGAACCTGATGCTTCTTGCAGGCGAGGTAATATTCAATACTATTCTCGACCGGAACGGCTTTGTCCTGTGTCGTGTGCCACAAGAAAGTAGGAGGTGTCTTCGAATCTACCTGCTCTTCATTGGAATAGAATTGAATCAGCTCTTGCTTGGCATTATCACCGATTAAATTTCGCTGGGAACCTCGATGAGTGTAGGGCTTACCAAAGCCGATCACAGGGTAACACAAGACGGAAAAATTAGGCCTACACGGCATCGCGTCAATTTCATCACCCAACAAATCACCGAGGCTATCGTGAGTCGACACCGACGACGCGAGATGCCCGCCCGCGGAAAACCCGAGAACACCGATCTTATCTGGATTAATTTTCCACGCCTCAGCATTCTTTCGAACCGTCCGAATCGCCCGTTGCACGTCCATCAGAGGATAGGGATGCCCGTAGCCTTTTCCACGATGCCGATAATCGCAGATGAATGCTGAGATCCCGTTTTTATTGAGCCACGCAGCAATTTGATGCCCTTCGTGGCCCATCGCCAAACCGCCATAACCTCCGCCCGGACAAATCACGACAGCTGTTCCCGATGGATTCTCAGTTGCGGGATAGAGGATCAAACGAGGCGTGTCTTTTTCTTCATTTCCCATTGCCCCAGGAACGTTACTCGCCCAAAGTGGAATCACTTCCGGTTCAGCACTGACGGAATAATCACAAAAAACACCGAACATCAAAAACAGAAATCCTAGAATCCCAATTCGCATCGTACTTATTCCTTTTTTAATCAGAGTTGGCTCCAAACTACCACTTCCACGGCCCCAGAACAATAATTATTTGCCTTGGCACTTTACCGGTTTCAATTAGAGTCCCTCGCAAAGCCACGCTGCTGGAAATTCCCAAAAATTGCAGCACTCAAATTATCCGATAAACTAAACCACAGCCCAAACCAGCCGTGATTACCTTAGTTGATTAACTCGGACTTCCGAACTTGACAACCACCAACTCATTGCGAGACCTCAAATTGAAGCCCTCAAACATCATTTTACGTCCAATGAACCGCGAAGATTGGCCGGAAGTAGCCAGCGTGATTTACGAAGGAACCAATCACTGGTACCAATCGCATGGCATGAGTGCAATTTTTACTGGGGTGGTCAAAACCGCCGAACTCTTTTGTGAGGTTTACGAAGACCTCGATCCAGGATGTTGTATTTTGGCGGTTGATCAGTCGACCCAGCGGATCGCCGGCTCCTGTTTTTTCCACCCGCGCGAAACCCACATTTCACTTGGGATTATGAATGTGCATCCCGATGCGATGGGTCAGAAAATTGCCAGTCGACTGCTTGCCCACATTACCCGGATGGCAGATGCCCAACAGAAACCGGTGCGTCTTGTTTCAAGCGCCCTCAATCTCGACTCATTCTCACTTTACACCCGCGCTGGGTTTGTTCCACGAACCGCCTATCAAGACATGATCCTAAGCGTCCCCGATTCGGGAATTGATTTTGCACCCACCGATCTAGATTGGGTCAGAACGGCTACACTTGAGGACGTCTCGAGTATGGTGGCGCTGGAAATGGAGCTCAACCAAATTTCACGGGAAAAAGATTTTCGGTATTTCATCGAAAATAAATCTGGCATCTGGCATGTCTCTGTATTGGAAAACGAGACCGGCACCCTAGACGGATTTCTCGTATCGGTTCAACATGCAGCGAGTAACATGCTCGGACCAGGCGTTTCCCGAACCGACCAACAGGCAGCGGCGCTCATTCACGCGGAACTAAATTACAACCGTGGCCGCTCACCCGTTTTTCTAATACCGGTAGAGCGGCGAGAACTAGTTAAAACAATGTACCAATGGGGCGCTCGAAACTGCGAAATTCACTTCGCACAAGTGCGAGGAGATTGGTCGCCACAAAAAGGCGTGGTCATGCCAACTTTTATGCCAGAAACTGGATAACCAACCAGCCGTGTTGTTGTGATTTGCACAAGCGTATTGAAAGCAGGGAAGCCGTGTCAGACCAAGAATTGAACCAAGCCAGTCCGGACCAAATCGTCATGGTCTTGACCACCACCGATTCTCAAACCGTCGCTGAGGCAATCGCCAACGAGCTAGTTTCAAACCGACATGCCGCGTGTGTCCAAATAGATGGCCCAGTCAACAGTATTTATATTTGGGAAGATAAATTAGAGTCCTCTCAAGAACTCCGGCTATCAATAAAAACAACGCAAATAAAAGTTGCAAGGATCGTTGAGTCGATCAAAACATTACACAACTACGACATGCCACAAATCATTTGCATACCCATCACCGGCGGTAATGATGACTACTTAAAATGGGTTGCGGCCATGACCCAATGAAGTAAACCAGCTGGAAAATACAGCAAAAAAGGACTCACGACTAATCGTTGTAAGCCCTTCGCTCACATGTAGTGCAGAGGAGAGGACTTGAACCTCCACGCCCTTGCGGGCACTAGAACCTGAATCTGTAGGAGCACTCAACAGGGTGACAACACTCAAGGGCGACCCACGCGATCAAGCGTTTTACTCTTTGTTGCTTCTTCTTAATCGTCCAGTCACACGGCGCGCCCAGGTCAAACGTGACGTTTTGGTAGTCAGTTGGTAGTCAGCTTGGGATGTACTTTTGGGATGTACTTTTGGGATGTACTTTTAACTCGTCAGACGAAGCGAACCTAGATTGGCACACCGCTTGCGGTGGTTCAGATGAAATTGACCGCAACTTCAGACCGGATTTGCCTCGATTTGTCCGATACAACGTTTCGCCCTGTCAACCGAACGCGTGTGGCCGATTTTTATTCAGCGAGAAACTCACGTACACGGTCATTTTCGTTCTTGAGTTGTTTCAAAATTTGTCGAGCTATTGTTTCGACGTTTTCCAATGTTTCCGGAGCGGGAAGGTCACTGGGTAACTTTGCATTGACCTGCTCGTAGTTGTCGGTATCGGATGCAAGATCGATCAGGAGTACCAAACCCATTGAGGTATCAATGTCTTTTCCATTCATGGTGAACTTCGTTGTTTGCAACGTGCCGGTTTCATCGTTTACTTGGTATTTAATATCGAAATCGACATGTTTTCCGTCGACTTCGATCCCGCCGGTCATGGATGCGGTCTCTCCATCGAAATTCAGACTCCCTTGTTGCCCTGTAGTTCCTCCGGCATGGATATCTTTGACGGTACCTTGCCCAAGAATCCAAAAATAGGAGAGCCGGTGTTCCCCTTTAGGTGTCTCATACATGCCAAAAACCACAGTCGGTTCGTTCTTTTTCATGAAAACATGGTTGCAGGAAAAACTCCAGTCAGGTTTGGAGACACTCGCTCCGACACTAACCAATTGGATTTCACCCGAGGAATTATCGAATAGTGCGTTGCCACAGCCGCACGACGCAAGCAGGAGTGTGCCGAGGGTTGCCAATGTTAATCGATTTTTCATGTCCGCCTCTTCGCGATATTTGCTGGAAGATTGACTATCTTGTTTTTTGACGTCTCGGAATGGTTTTTAACACAAAGGTTATTGATTAGTTTATTCGAACTGTAGATGCAAGTATTCGGTAAATATCTAAATAAAATCAACAATAAAAGAGACGATCAACGATCGGTTTGGCCCCTGTTTTTGCAGAGTCGGGGATCGGCATCTTTGAGGTAGTGTATATCTTCCTGCGTCAAAAAGATCGCAATAGCGTAACACAGTGTTGCTTCACATAAAAATTTCACGTGGCTCAGAAGACGCACAGAGGCTTGAGTGCGATGTTGGTGAGGAATTGTTCGTGATCGCTGACGACTTCGATGGAAGGGTAGGGCATCGGTTTTCGAACCGTGCGTCCGATTGGCCGAATCGTTCCACAAGAATTAGCGAAACGATACTGGGAACCAGACCATCCAGAAATCATCAACGCCCTCGAGGTTAAACAGAAATCCGGTTAAACAACGAGAGGGCTCGTTGAAACCGAGTTGCCGACTGCGACCAAAAATCTCGTTCGGCAAAAAACTGCCTTAATTAAATTCCGACTCTCTTATTTATCTTTGACCTGAGCATTCATCCATTGATACAACTCGGGCGTTGCGTATGCTGCAGACCAACAGTTATGGCCCACATTTTCCATCGTGGTAAATCTAACTTTGGTGCCCCCCGCCTTTTTTATCGCATCCACCATCTTCACAGACTTCTCAAACGGCACAGGCTTATCCTGATCCCCATGAAAAACCCAAATTGGAACGTCCGCCAAACTAGCAGCCTTTGATGGATCACCACCGCCACAAATTGGTGCAACCGCGGCAAACCGGTTGGGAGAATTCGTCGCCATCGTCCATGTCCCATAGCCGCCCATACTCAGGCCTGTCAAAAAGATACTTGCCTCATTGATTCGGTATTGCTTGGTAATAGCATCCAACAATTCAGTCAGTCGCTTTTGCTGGGTGTCCGAAGACCAGCGATCTGATCTTGGGCACTGTGGAGAAACCATAATGTATGGCAAATCGTCACCGCGCGCGGCGAATTTGGGCGGCCCCCATTTTGCCACCAAACTCAACGGCCCATTACTTTCACCACGCCCGTGAAGAAAATACAAAAGGGCGAATTCCCGATCGCTATCAGCCGAATAGTCTTCCGGCAAATAAATCAAATAAGGCACCTTGGCTCCATCACTCGATTCAAATACAGCCTCTACTTGCTGCCCGGGCTTGTCTCCCGAATCCTGAGCAAATGCAGAGCGCCCCGCAATAACGCAGGCCACTAGCAAAATCAAACCTAAGCATCTTTTTAATTTCATTGTTCGTCCGCTGGATTAATGATGTTGATCAACATTTTTTGACCAAAGACTAAATCATTCAAGTTGGAAAATCTCTCAATAACGAGGAATTTCCGGATCAACCGAAAGGCTCCAAGCATCAATTCCCCCCGCCATGTTTTGCACCTGCTGGAAGCCTTGGCTAATTAACCATTGACCAACATTGTGACTTCGCCCACCGTGATGACAATGAACCACAATTCGTTTTTCGCGATAGGGCTCTAACTCATCGATTCGCTGGGGCGTTTCGTTCATAGGAATCAACAACGATCCATCAATTCGGCAATGCTCAAACTCTTGCGGTTCCCGGCAATCGAGCAGCAAAAAATCGTCTTTCTTGGTCAACAATTCCTTGACGCTGTGGACGTCAATTTCGAAAGGTAACTCGTCTTGTTCAATTGAAGATGACATTAAAATTTATGTAAATCAAATAAATTATGGTAACTTAGAATCACGATTCCTTATTATTCTAAATCAATCGACACTGACAAGACGCTATGACTACTAAACACCGAATCGTCGGCCCGCGCATCTCTGGCGTTGCCGTTATCCGCCAGCGAACGTCGGTCTCATTATTGGTTTTCGTATTTAGTCTAACGCTAATTGCCGGTAATTCCGCAAAATCGCAAGACAAAATTGATTTCTCGCACGACATCCTCCCACTTCTGAAAATGAAATGTGCGGCCTGCCATTCAAACGGCGTCTACAAAGGTGGATTGTCGCTTGAAACACGTGAGCAACTCCTCGAATCCGGTAATATTTCAATTGGGAACCACCTGAAAAGTGAAATTTTCTCGAGAATCACGTCTGATGACCCAGACGAGAAAATGCCCCTCGAAGGCGACGCACTCACCCCCGCGGAAATCCAGAAAGTGGCAACATGGATCGATGCCGGACTACCTTGGCCCTCTGAGATAACTCTGAAAAAACAGCAGTTCAAAAGACCACTCGGGTTACGATCGACGAATCTGCCTGCCGAGTTAGACGCTGAAAAAAACCCAATCGACTATTTCGTCGACCAGTATTTTCAAACAAATAAAACACAACCGCCCCAGCTCCTTTCAGAACGAGAATTCATCCGCCGCGCCAAACTCGACCTCCTCGGATTACTTCCCACTCCCCAAGAGGTAGCATCCTATCGAAGTGACAACAAAAAAAACAAGCAAGCCTCGCTAATCGAATCGCTTCTGTCGCAGGATCGAAATTACGCAGATCACTGGATGTCATTTTGGAACGACCTGCTTCGAAATGATTACGTGGGCACGGGATATATCGATGGAGGTAGAAAACAAATCACGCAATGGCTGCATCAATCACTCCTCGAAAATAAACCGTACGACAAATTTGTTCGCGAGCTAATCAATCCGTCAGCGAAGTCGGCTGGATTCAGCAAAGGTATCAAATGGCGGGGCAGGGTGAATGCCAGTCAAATCGAGCCCCTCCAATTTTCCCAAAACATTTCGCAAGTATTTCTTGGGATCAATATGAAGTGTGCATCATGCCACGATAGTTTCATCGACGACTGGAAACTTGAAGACGCATACGGACTGGCTGCGATCACCGCTGAGCAGCCTCTCGAAATTCATCGTTGCGATATCCCAACCAGCCAAACCGCCACCAGTAAATTCGTGTTCCCGGAATTGGGCACCATTGACCATGCCCAGCCACGTGAAAAACGACTCGAACAACTATCACAATTAATGACAACTCGTGAAAACGGTCGATTTGCGAGAACGATCGTTAACCGCTTGTGGCATCGCATGACAGGCCGGGGACTGGTGCATCCGGTTGATGTCATGGCCAATGAGGCTTGGTCTGAGCCGCTGCTCGATTTTCTGGCTGAAGACCTTGTCAAAAATGGCTATGACCTAAAACATACCTTGCAGCTGATTGCGACCTCTCGGATTTACCAGTCACAATCAACGGCATCTGAACCTGCCGAAGGGACTGGCTACAAGTTTATGGGAGTTTCTGCCAAGCGAATGAGCGCAGAACAATTCGTTGATTCCGTTTGGAATTTATCTGGCACCGCGCCTAAAAAAGTGGATGCGAAGATCATTCCGCCCAGGCAGAAAAAAACGGTTGGCAAGTGGATTTGGAATGACACGCCAGCCATCTCCTCGCCAGCTAAAGAAACCGTTTACTTTCGAAGATCGTTCACGCTAAAATCAAAGCCTTCAGATGCTTATTGTATCGCGACGTGCGACAACGAATTTACCCTTTGGATAAATGGGAAACGCGTTTCTGAAGGAAAAGACTGGACCCAACCAATAACTTCCAACCTCCGTGCCCATCTGAAATCAGGCGAGAACTCGATCGTCGTTAAGGCGGTCAACCAAGGAGACAGCCCCAATCCAGCCGGATTTTTTGCGGAGATATTGTTCCGCAATGGCTCAACCGCAAACTGGCAAAACATTCATTCCAACGCGGACTGGGAGTTTACAGAGCAGGCTGTTACGGCTGATGGCTTAAAGCAATCCGGGGAACCCGCGCACTGGGCCGCCGCGAAAGTAATCCAACAGGGCTGGCAGACCTATGCAGCCGTGCAACCTAATATTGAGTCAGCCAAACTCAGTGTCGAACAATCGTCGCAACCTGCGGCAACGGCACGGGCCTCTTTAGTCGTATCGAATTTACTCATGCGCTCTTTGGGTCGACCCAACCGAGAACAGGTGGTGACCACGCGCCCCGATTCGCTCTCGACCCTTCAAGCACTGGACCTCAGCAATGGGGCAATCTTAGCAAATTGGTTGAAAACCGGCGCTCAAAAGTGGGGCGACCTTCAAAAAAACAATCGCTGGTCAGAACAACAATTAATAAACGAAATCTACCAGAAAGCGCTTTCCCGACTTCCCAGCGCACAGGAACTTGAACTGCTGACTATCGCCGAACAAGAAAACAAAACCGAAGCAATCGAAGACGTCCTCTGGTTGATTGTGATGCTACCCGAATTTCAGTTAATCAATTAAGCGTTACTAGATCTGACCCCGTCCTGATTTAGCCCAACGCGTAAAATTTTATTCGACCAACTCACTAGCAATCCGAGCAATTCCCACTCAATCAGTAACAGAATTTAAAATGTCCAGCCCAAACGAAACACGTAGGAATTTCCTCAAAAAAACATCAGCTGCAACCATGGCAGCACTGGCATGCGGAGCACCTCGACTAGCCTCTGCAACGGTTAACTCCAATGCCCCTGCGGCAACGGCAGACACCTGCATCTTGCTATGGATGGGCGGCGGCATGGCAGCGCCTGACACGTTTGACCCCAAACATTACGAGCCCTTTAGAAAAGGCCTGGCGGCGAAAGATATCATTTCGACATTTCCGGCCATTGATTCGGTCGTCGATGAAATCAAATTAACCCAAGGCTTAGAGAACATCGCCCAGATCCTCGATCGCGGGACGCTGATCCGCTCACACGTCCAAGCCGATCTTGGAAACATCCTGCATTCTCGTCACCAGTATCACTGGCATACTGGATACGTCCCACCGCAGACCGTTGCAGCCCCGCACATCGGAGCGTGGATGGCAAAACTTCTAGGCCCCCGCAATCCTGCCATTCCAGCTTTCATCGACATCGGCCAACGACTTGAGGGAGTCGGTGAAAAAGAAGAGCTGAAGGCATTTCATACAGCCGGTTTCCTGGGAAGTGAATTTGGCCCTTTTGTGCTCCCCTATCCCGATCAAGCCATCGAGTCGGTACGCCCACCCAAAGGCATGACACCCTCAAGGTTTAAAACTCGCCATCAAAAATATCGTGAGCTGGTGAATCGGACACACCAAGATCGCGTTTCGGATTATCAAAAAGAATCAATGATGCGGTCAATGGAAAACGCCTATCGACTATTGAGTTCGCCCGAGCGAACCGCATTTGACTTGACGCTAGAACCCAAACCGTCCTATGACATCTACAATACTTCTCGATTTGGACAGGGGTGTTTGCTGGCTCGACGTCTCACCGAGGCCGGTGCAAGATTCATCGAAGTCACAACCGAATATGTACCCTTTGTCTCGTGGGATACTCACGAAAATGGCCATACGACAGTCGCTAAAATGAAAAAGGATATTGACCGCCCCATTTCTCAATTGATCCTCGATTTGGAGCAACGAGGCTTGCTCGACCGGACTCTGGTCGTCGTCGCCAGTGAATTCAGTCGCGATATGATGATCGAAGGCGTGCCCGGCAGTACCGCGCGCGATCAGTCGCGAGCCAAAGCGGATGTCATGTCTGAAATGAAACAATATGGCCTTCACCGTCACTTTACCGGAGGCAGCAGTGTCATGATGTTCGGCGGGGGAATTGGAAAAGGAAAACTGTATGGAAAAACTGCCGATCAACGCCCTTGCTTAGCCATCGAAAACCCAGTCAGCATTAGCGATCTGCATGCCACTATTTTCCAAGCGATGGGAATCGCCCCCGACACCGCTCTCGACGTCGAACAGCGCCCGTTCTACGTCACAGAAGACGGAAAAGGCCAACCTGTCGATGATCTGTTCGCCTGATCAATCCGTATTAGTCTGGTCAACATCCAAACTAAAAAACGATATATTGAACCGCACAGCCATTCGCGGCCAGCCGATAGTCTGATGTATCAACCCTGTTCTTTTTCGCTGCTTAACCAATGACACCACGCGCGTTCTCAGTTGAAGTCGTTGAAAAACTCCAAAGCGTTGGCTTCGAAGCGCTCTGGGCGGGGGGATGCGTACGCGATCAAATCCTCGGGATTCAGCCTCAGGATTACGACGTTGCGACCAATGCCACGCCGGATCAAATTCGCGGATTATTCGGAAAAAACAAAACGCTGGCTATCGGCGCCGCCTTCGGAGTCATCACCGTACTCGGCCCCAAGACCGCGGGGCAGGTCGAGGTTGCAACTTTCAGAAAAGATGGAGGCTATTCCGATGGCCGTCGACCCGACAGCGTCGAATTTACCGACGCCAAAGAGGACGCGCTTCGCCGCGATTTTACAATCAATGGAATGTTTATTGATCCGACCACCGATCAGCTCATCGATTATGTCAACGGCGAAGATGATCTCAGCAAGCGGATAATTCGAGCGATCGGCACACCGGAAGATCGTATCCAAGAAGATAAATTACGAATGCTTCGCGCCGTAAGATTTGCAGCAACGTATGAATTTGAAATCGAACCGGCAACGATGCTTGCAATCCAAAATGCGGCAACAGACATTTCTGTCGTTAGTGGTGAACGGATCGGAACCGAAATGCGTCGAATGCTCGCCCACCCTAATCGCGCGACCGCAATTTCACTGTTGCGGGAAACTGGCTTGATCGAAAAAATCATCCCAGATGCGACCTCGCTTCACGTCCATAACGAAACGTGGGATAATCTACTTTCTCAATTGCGCCGCCTCGAGGGAAATTTTGAATCCGCACTTGCCGTTCTGATTGAGCCTATCTTTACTGATTCGGTTTTGAATTCGGTATCTGCGGGTTGGAAACTTTCCAATCATGAAATTAAATCCGTCCGCTGGATCCATGGGAATTGGAAAAAACTAATCGATGCAGAGCAGCATCCATGGTCTGTCATCCAACCACTTTTAACTCATCGCCAGTCTCATCCGGCGCTTGCCATGGCGGCCTGTCAGACTGAAATAGCAGGTGCCGGCATCCAGTTTTGTCTCGATCGACTTGCCTGGGAATCTGAGCGACTCAATCCGCCGTCGCTACTTGATGGAAGCACATTAATTAAAATGGGAATCACTCCGGGGCCAAGGTTCAGTCTGATTCTCTCAGACGTCCGCGCCGCGCAACTCGATGGAGAAATTTCGACCGTTGAGCAAGCCGTTGAAAAGGCACAGCAATCGGCCCGCTAACTGATTTTCAGCAATGGCCTTCCCGGCAATCGGGCGTATAATGAACGGGCGATCGAGTTTTTGCCAATCCAATAACTGGAGCTACGTTTGAAGCTTACTGTATCCTGTCCTAATTGCGGCAAAGTATTTCGCAATCTAAAACCCGAATTGGCCGGGAAAAAGGCGCGATGTAGCTGCGGCAAACTAGTAAGGCTAGGCGCAAAAAAATCATCTGCTTCGAAAACGTCAGCGACCGTAACGGATGAATCTGAGAATGCCTCCCGAAAACCTGAGCCCGGACTCCCTACCGTCGCTCCCGAACGCTCACCCGCTAACGAGAAAAAACCAGCGAGAAAAAAACGACGCGGCCGGACGATCGAAATTCCAATCACCGTTTCGGTCTCCTCGCCCGGCACGGAAAAACCGCTTTTCAACGATACTTACGGCGACTTAGACGATATTCTGGCCGGTGCAGGTGATTCTGCTCCCCTCAAAGTTCCCGAGCCACAGGAACCAGCAACGGCCGCGTCGGATGACTCGACGTCTATCAAGGCTCCTTCTGCGTCAGCCGTCCCATCGCAAGCTGGAGTCATCGCGGGCCTGCTGTCGGCCACCCTCGCAGTCTGGTTTGGGACGCTCATCGCGACATCGAAATTTGCCCTCATTGACTGGCCGCTCATTAGAAATCTATCGAACCCGCTCCAGAATTTATTTGACGTTAGTTTTGGCGGTGCCGAGGTCACGACAACTTTCAATGCTGTATTCCTGTTGCTTAGTTGGATCCTCTGGCTGGCGTCGCTGGCGCTGATCGCTTTTGGAATAGGGCAATTCCTGAACACTTTTGTCCAGCTCCTCTTTAGGCGACCGTTCATAAACAGAATCGATGGACTCACCGGAACCTGCGCCGCCACAATCCTGTTCTTGATGATCGCGATCATTTTTACGCAGATCACGTTTTCGAATGCAGAATATCGCCGGCTCGAAGGCTATAATCTTCCTTTCTCAACGGAACAGGAAAAACTCGCCAATGTAATGCAACTTCAAGCTACCGAAGGAGACCGCAGCGATTCATTTACCAATGGCATGCTTTTCGGATCAGCTGTTCCATTTTCAATTTTTGCTTTGACAATGCTGCGTCTGTTCACCAAAGCGCCGCCCACGAACGATGAATAATCAGCCATTTTTATTCTCTGATTTGGCATGCTCAGTATTCCCACTGAGGGGTTCGATTTCTTGATAGTAAATCACCCGCGGTGACCTGCAAAAAACGAAACTTGAAAATGGAATCCGTGACCGACTCTCGGACCAGGGGCTCTGATGATTTTTGCCAATTCGCCGTGGTCGAGCCAAGCTAATTGGCATTGATTACAG
>JAPKBL010000218.1 GCA_028823415.1 Mariniblastus sp. | reverse complement strand
CGAAACTGGAAAACCACGAAACTGGAAAACCACGAAACTGGAAAACCACGAAACTAGCCAGGCAAGACGCGAAGGACTTCGTCATCGGTGGGAAATCGTCCCACGCGGTTCTTTGAAAAAACTAATTCGCCATCGACAACCACCTCAAAACATCCGCCCTCAGAGGGAATCAGTTGGGTTTGAACACCGAGGGTCGCATCGATTACTGCTGCCAAACTGGTAGCCTGCGGCAGATAATTTCATGTCGAACAATACTCAATTGACACAACCATGTCTGCACTCATCAAAAAAAACCAAAACTAAAAACCGTCGAACTCTTACTAAAACTCAAAAATCGGCCTTCGTTTAAGTCAGTTCAAGCTGAAACTTGGGGGAAAATCCTGCACCGAACCTTGTCCATTCTCAGTCGCTTCAATTTGAGAGTTCAAAATTTCAAGCACAACCTTTCCACGCTCACCTAAATCCACGGCTTCGAGGACGCGCTGCTGTTCAGTGATACCAGCTCCGCAGGAGTAGCAAACCATATCGATCAGCTGGCTCAATGGTAAATCTTCTCCGAGAAACTGATCGAGTGCATCTTGGTGCCATCCCGAGCGATAACTCGCAAGCTTCCGGAATCTAGCGCAGACTTCGGTTCTTAATACCGAAAATTCGTGACCTTCAACCAGTTGCTCCTCGATCAAGCGGACTTCTGCCATCCGATAAGGCGCTTCTGTAATCAACTCAGATACGACTTCCGCTCTTTTGACTCCGACTAGAAAAACGTTGTACCTGCCGTCTTCCAGCCGCGTGTGCGACAACACCTTGCCGACACAAACCGTCTTCGCAATCGATGGCACGTCACTTTGTTGCGTTTGCTCTTGGGAGTCGATCAACGCCATCGTGATCAATTGATCTGTTTCAAGCGCATCGGCAACGAGCGCCTTATAGCGAGGCTCAAAAAGTTGCAGCGCTTGAACGATGCCGGGAAACAGCACGACGTTGGGCAGCGGAAACAAACGGACGACATTGCCGAAATCTTCCGGTAGAGAATGTTCGGATTTCATTGGAGAACCCATGAACGAATGCAAGCTGTTTTTCCGTGTGAAACCCAAATTCGAATTAGTCGCGTAACGATATGAATATCTGTAGGACGTACCAGAATAGCAGTGCCACCGATGCAAACAACGTCAACGACGCAGCCACATACTGGTCGGTTCGATAGTACTTAAGAACATTAGACGTGCTGTAAAGGATCGACGCACAAGCAAGTAAGACCATCGCCCCAGAGAACCAAATCCCGAGGCTAAGGCCGCCCATGAATACCGATGCAACAATCAGTCCCATCGCGATGACACCACCGGCGGCGATCCCCCATTTCAGAAAGGAGAAATCAGCTTTTGTCACAAGCACAGTCAGAGTCAATCCGCCAAATACAAATGCGGTTACAATTCCCGCCGACTGAATCGCTCCGGGTGCAAATGATTGAGCGATGTACAATAACGGGACAAGAATCAACGCCTCGGCGACCACGTAAAGCCCCAATCCGGCGTATTGCATTGCCTTGGAAGTATCACTGCGAGCCCAGCGATCAGCCACAACACTAACCAGCATGAATCCACCAAGAACAAATAGCCAGACCATCTGACCCAACCCCTGAATTAGTCCGCCGATTTGTTCGTAAAAAACGGCAAAAATAGCCGCGTCAATTGCAATGCATGCCAAAATTGCACCCAATAGGTGAATGTAGGTCCGGCGAATGAAAGTCGCCCTCTCATCTACCGCCGCCATTTGGGCTGTTGTCGTAGGGTAACCATATTCTGGAGATTGAAAGGGATTTTGGCTCATTGTTGATCCTGAAATCTAATATTTTTCCGCGTAATCATTGGCTAAACAATTCACGTTCTTCGGTATCGGTAATCCTCAAGAATAAGCCCTAAAGCGGGAAAATGCAATCTCGCGTGGAAAGCAAATCCCCGCAAATGAGATTCGTCCAAATTTTTCATTTTTTGATAGTGGCACTGAAAACTTCCTTAACGCATTTACCACTCACAAATTACTACGCCAATGAAACTTTGCCGGTTCAGTCAACGATTTCGACTTAATGTTTCCGCTGCGGATACTTGACATTAATTGTATGGGCAAACACAATCCAAAACGTTCGGCCATGACGGCTAACCGATTCGAATCGGACCCCCTGAGGAAGGCTTCGGATCGCAATGGATATCTCATGCCACGAAAGCGAAAACTATGATTCTTTCCGGCGAAGAAATTAGACGAAACCTTGGCACGAACATTGAGCTTGATCCATACAATCCCGACAACATTAACCCCAACAGCTACAATCTCACGCTCCACCATGATGTCGTGACTTACGAAGAAGTCGTTCTGGACATGCGAAAGAGCAATCGGGTTCGGCGGATGGTTATTCCTGAGTCCGGGCTCGTTCTCGAGCCAAACCGCCTCTATCTCGGGCGTACAGTGGAGCGAACCGAGACTCACAACTTGGTCCCAATGATCGAAGGTCGATCGTCGATCGGTCGATTAGGTCTATTTGTTCATGTCACCGCCGGTTTTGGCGATGTCGGCTTCAAAGGCTTCTGGACGCTGGAGATGTTCGCGGTTCAACCGGTCAAGATTTACCCAGGCGTCGCGATTTGCCAAATCTTCTACCACCAAATTGCCGGTGCGATCAAAGAGTACGAAAGCAACAAGTACCAAAATAACACCGACATTCAGCCTAGCTTGCTCTACAAAGAGCTAAACCCGTTGGCAGAAGAGGAAGACGCTCAATTAACGCTTGGATTCCCAAAAAGCTAAGGTTTTTGATCCGTCAAAACTGAATCCGGTCGATTTCAACCTGATTCATGCGCCTTCTTACAACCGCTTTCCCGACCAATTTCGGATTTCCGTGCAAGATGGAGTCGAACGATTGCTGTGCCGTCCAGTCGGGTGATGGCATGCTATCAATTCTGGACCGCCTAATTCGGTTCCAACGATCCTAATTGTTAAACAATGCGGCGCATGCGGATCATACATTTGTGAAATAAAATCTCCGGCTATTTTTTTGACATTCGGTTAAGTTGATGATTGAATCAATTGCCTTGATTGCTAGATTGACCGCAAAGAAATGAAGGGCGGGAACAGGACACAACTCGTTCCCACTGGACTTACCGCGACAAACATTGATGCGGTTCGCTGCCCCACAACTCAAACGGCTTAAATTAAAAAATAACCATGACAATGTCCGAAATTGATCTCTTGATGCAAAACGCACAATTGCGTGACGAGATGGAACCGTTTCTCGATGAGTCAGTTTATCTGGTTGACCTCGATAAAATGTCCATCAGCAATGAGAACGAATTCCTTACCTCTCTGCTTGCATGGGAAAAGGCACCAGTGCTTCCGATCTCGCAATGGTTCGAGCCCGAACTTGCGATGCCCGACCATCATTCGTTTTCGGATACAGAGGTCAATCAGCAATTGCATCAAGTCATTGGACGGCTGTTCGAAAAGAACATCATCCTGGTCCATACCGACCACCTATCCGACCGACAACTTTACTGCCTGATTGCCCGTGACATCCTTTCTGCCCAAGAAAAGAAAGTAGTCTTATCTGGAAAAGTACTGAAATGGCAGTGCCTCGACATCGTAGAAGATGAAGAGTCATGGCTTCGTTTTTACGCTTCAAAAGAAGAACGATTTATCTGGGCAGAGGATACCGGGCACCGATTACCGCCTCATGAGCGGATCCCTTTCCCCCGGAAGCTACCGCAACACGCGTAGCGGCGGATTGTTGTGTGGGGGAAACCCACCCGGTCAAATCGAACGATCTATTTGCATTTGGCATCTGTGCATTTGGCATCTGTGCATTTGGCATCT
>JAPKBL010000021.1 GCA_028823415.1 Mariniblastus sp. | reverse complement strand
CCGTTCCAGACAAAGCCGTTCCAGACAAAGCCGTTCCAGACAAAGCCGTTCCAGACAAAGCCGTTCCAGATTAAAGGGATTCCGAATTAGAGGATTCCAGATTCTAAGAGCACCAGCGGAATGGGGCCGTCGATCCGTCATGTCATTCGCTCGGTCGCATCTCATTGCTTTGGGACATCAGCACGTTCCGGTGCCAATCTCACTAAGTCGGTTCCTTGATGGCAATCCCGCAATGGCTTAGCTAAACACCCGCCATCGGCTATAATGAGATTCTCATAAAATAGGCAACGCCCGTTTGACTTGGATGTCTTTTCATCCTCCACAGGCACTCCGGCCGCAAAACCACTCAGCTTCATCTTTCAACCCAAAGAACGAAACCAATCGTGCAAGATCGCAAACGCGCTCAGCAGGTCGACCGGGAAATCGCAATTGTCGTTCGCGTTGTCTTTCCCGATGATCCAATTGAATTTGACCCACTCGATGAAATCCAGGGACTGGCAGAAACCGCTGGTGCCATCGTCCTTTCCGGCTTGACTCAAAAACGGGAGAAACCAGATACCGCCACCTATCTCGGGCGAGGCAAAGTTGAAGAACTTGCCCAATTGGTCGAATTTCATGCCGCCGACGTGGTTGTGTTTGACAACGAACTTTCACCGGCCCAGAACCGCAACCTTGAGGTAGCGTTAAACGTCAAAGTACTCGACCGCACCGAATTGATACTTGATATCTTCGCAACCCATGCTCAAACCTACGAGTCCCGACTGGCTGTTGAACTGGCACAACTCCAATACTCATTGCCGCGGCTTAAACGAATGTGGACTCACCTTTCCCGCCTGAAAATGGGTGTCGGCATGCGGGGTCCCGGTGAAAAACAACTGGAGACCGACCGCCGATTGGTTGAAAAACGAATCCATGACCTAAAGGTCGAGTTAAGCAAAGTAGAAAAACGAAAAGAACGCCAAGTCTCTTCGCGGCGTGGAACGATGACGGTTTCCCTGGTCGGTTATACGAATGCCGGGAAAAGCACTTTGATGAATTCTCTAACGTCAGCCGATGTGCTGGCTGAGGACAAACTGTTCGCGACACTCGATACCCGAACCCGCCGTTGGGCATTACCCAACTGGGGCCCCATTCTGTTAAGCGATACCGTCGGCTTCATTCGCAATCTCCCACATAGCTTAATCGCCAGCTTCAAGGCAACTCTCGAAGAAACGCGTCAGGCAGATTTGCTATTGCATGTCGCCGATGCGAGCAACCCAAAAGTCGGTGACCAAATTAGCTCGGTTTATGAGGTCTTAACCGAACTCGGAATCGAAGCAAAAGATACGCTCTTAGTTTTGAACAAAGTAGACCAAGTTTCCGACGTGGCGACACTCGATGCAATGCTTAACCGGTACCCCAATGCTATCTCGGTAAGTGCAAAAACGAAACTTGGGTTTGAAAAACTTCAGTCGGTTGTGAGTGACGCGCTCAGTCGTTCGTTTCAAGATGTTGACATTGAATTGCATGTTGGAAACGGAAAATCACTGGCCTTTATTGCAGCCAAAGGAGAAATCGTTTCCACTCAGTACACCGATGAAATGGTAAAAGTCCACTGCCGGCTGCCGCAGAAGTATCTCGGGCAAATAGACCCAACAGATACGATTATCACTCCCCATTGTCCCGCGGGCTGGATTAGCCCAGGCGACATATCAGCGGAGACCGACCCCGCTCCCAATCCTGACCTGCACCAAGGTGAGCCTCCCATTACTTGCGAAGACAAAACGTCCCCGGTGCCGTCCGACTCACCGACACAAGAACAATCAACAGAAACTCGAGATCTTGGCCCACCCACACCTGAAAACAAAGTTGAAGACGAAAGCTAAATAACTTCCCGCTCAACTTCACACCCAACTGACTATGCCTTACCGAAATCTTCAAGACAAACGTGCCATCGTCACCGGTGCCTCCAGCGGCATCGGCTGGCACCTGGTGAAGCAGTTGGCAACGGAAGGCGTTTCCGTAATCGCCTGTGCCCGCCGCGCCGACCTGCTTGAGGATCTTGCAAACCAAATCCAATCGCAAGGTGGAACTTGTATTCCTGTATCTGGCGATATTACGTCTGAATCGACCCGGCGAGAAATAATTGAGGTCTGCAATCGGGAGTTCGGTGGACTCGACATACTCATTAATAACGCCGGGATAGGAGCGATGGGGCGTTTTGATGAATCAGAAACAGCAAGAATAAGACAAGTTTTTGAAGTCAATTTTTTTGCGGTGGCAGAAATGATTCGAGATTCACTCCCGAGTCTCAAGCAAGGTTCTTCGCCGATCATCGTAAACATGAGTAGTGTCCTGGCGCATCGAGCGACGCCCTTAAAAAGCGAGTACTGCGCCAGCAAGTTTGCGCTCCATGGCTTTAGCGATGCGATAAGAGCGGAGCTAACCAACGACGAGATTGACCTTCTGCTGGTAAGCCCCAGCACAACCGATAGCGAATTTTTTGACCACGCCATCGAAGATACAACCGGTAAAAACTGGAAAACCCGGGGAGCGATGCCGCCGTCCGTCGTTGCCTTAAAGACGATTCGAGCCATGAAAAAAGGAAAACACGAAATCATTCTGACCCACGGCGGACGCCTAATTGTCTGGATGGATCGCTTAATTCCCGGAATTGCGAATCGGATTATGGCTCGCTATGGCCAATAAATCGGTTTCCCAGTAATCCAATTTGCAAACGGATTTCGGCACAACACGAGTTAAACGGCGGGAAAATGAGAGAGGTTACCCATTTCCCCAACCTCCAAGTCGGATCGACACCGCAGAACCGACATGGCTTACGCGATTCTAGAGGCTCAACGTTCTTTAGATTCCCACCTTCGACAAATCAGGTTGTTTCTTTAGAATGCGTTCTCGAGTCCATCTAAGCAGTTGATCCACCCAAGCAGTTGAAGTGATAAAATGAACGACGGCGCACTCGCTCCTGAGGAATCCAGACGGAGCAATCTTAATCGGATAGTTGAATTAGGTATCGACCCTTGGGGGCATCGGTTCAACGACCGAAATATGATCGGGGATATTCTCCAACGAACCGGTGAAATCAAATTCGTCACCGAATCAGGCGAATCGCTCGACCTTCCCAATGCCGATCAGTTGGGGGAACTCAGTTTCCGAGACTGGTGCAAACAACAAGAGAAAGGGACGATGAGCGGCCCGAAAGTCAGAGCCGCTGGCCGCATCCTGCTC
This sequence comes from Mariniblastus sp., assembly GCA_028823415.1. Taxonomy (GTDB): domain Bacteria; phylum Planctomycetota; class Planctomycetia; order Pirellulales; family Pirellulaceae; genus Mariniblastus. The sequence continues at coordinate 55,946 of JAPKBL010000021.1, read as the reverse complement.
CACCGCGACAAAGGGAAACTGCAATTCATCGATATCGAAGACTGGACAGGACGAATTCAATTATTCGTTGGTAAGAACCAGGTTGGTGAAGAAAACTGGGAGTTGATTCAGTGCCTCGACTTGGGCGATATCGTAGGAATCGATGGTACTTTCCGGCGAACGCAAACCGGGGAGCTATCCATTTTTGCAGATAAAATACACATCCTCTGCAAAACACTCGACCAGCCGCCAGCTAAACACAAGGGACTCGTCGATGCCGAACTTCGGCAGCGGCGTCGGTATGTCGATCTCGCCTACAACGAAGGCGTGAGGGACCGTTTTTTGGCCCGCTCGAAAATCGTCACTTCCATTCGTAAAACCCTCTCAGACCAAAGCTTCGTTGAAATTGAAGGGCCGACTTTGCACACCATTGCCGGTGGTGCGGCCGCCCGCCCTTTCGAAACTCATCACAATGCGCTCGACATGCCGCTCACCATGCGGATAGCCCTTGAGCTACACTTGAAGCGTCTGATGGTGGGCGGAATGGAACGCGTCTTCGAAATGGGCCGTGTTTATCGAAATGAGGGCATTAGCCCGAAACATAATCCCGAATTCACCATGCTCGAGGTTTACCAAGCCTACGGCGATTACGAGTCAATGATGGATCTCACCGAAGCAGTGATAGCAGACGCACTGCAAGCACTCGGTAAGGAAACGACTGTCCCCTACGGAGATACCCAGGTTGACTTTTCCACCCCGTTTGCCAGAAAGCCCTATGACGAACTTTTTGCCGAGAATACCGGAGTTGACCCACAAGACCCTGCTGCTGTAAAAGCATATGCTCAGACACTTGGTTTGGCGGTCGACGGGAAACACCCCGACGTGATCAAAAACGAGGTTTTTGAAGAGAAGGTGGAAGATGCCTTGGTAGGCCCTGTCTTTGTGACAGATTATCCCGCAAGCATTTGCCCTTTAACCAAACGAAAAAAAGACAATCCGAATATCGCGGAGCGTTTTGAGTTATTCATTAATGGAATGGAACTCGCCAACGCTTACACGGAATTAAATGACCCGGATTTACAAAAGGAGTTGTTCGAAAATCAGCTTGAGGGGATGGCGGAAGAAGATTCCATGGCAAAAATGGACCACGATTTTGTTCGTGCCTTGAGAAATGGAATGCCACCAGCAGGTGGATTAGGAATTGGAATAGACCGGCTTGTGATGCTGCTGACTAATTCACCTTCCATTCGGGACATCATCCTGTTCCCGCTCCTAAGAGCAGAGAATTAGAGCGTTTTGAAGCCGTCTTTTTAAAACGGTAGCTGACCCAATAAAAATGCGAATAATCGACGACGGAATGGTCGAGAATCGCTTTAACAAGGCCAAAGGATTGGCGAATGTATAAGTTGCTTTTGTCGTGGCGTTATCTAAAAACACGCTTTATTGCGTTGGCATCCATTGTCAGCGTCACTCTCGGCGTGGCCACGCTGATCGTGGTCAACAGCGTCATGGCCGGTTTTGTCGACCAAATGAAAAACCGACTCCATGGGATTCTTTCGGACGTCGAAATTTCGACCCAGATGTTCAGCGAAATTCCGCATCCGGAACGTCACGTTGAAATCATCAAGCAAACGCTCGGCGACCAAATTCAAGAAGCGACATGCGTTGTCCGAACACCTGCCCTCCTTTCCTTCGATGTGCGCGGACGCCAATGGACCCAGCAGATCATGCTCTTGGGAATCGACGATGAAACGTTCGGAAAAGTCACTGATTTTGAGCCCTATCTAACCAATGAAATCAAACGTCAGTCGTTTTCATTTGATCTCGAAGAAGAAGGTTACGATCAGGAGAAATTTAAAGGGGATGCCGGTTGGAAATACCGTCGAACCCGTATCGAAATTCAGCAACGCATCGAAGCAAACAACCGCGAATACCAGAGTCTCTATGACAATGCGGCAAACGCGTTCTATGACTCGGAACCGTCTCATGTTGAGCAGGCCACTCATCAAACCGTCAACACTCAGGAGGGGCAGGGGACTCGATTTGCTCCCCTTCCTGCGACGCTTCCCGACATTCCTCCAGTTGGACAACCCGCCAACGACGAGACTGCCGTCAAGACTCCCGCTTCGACGACCGCCGGTATCCAAGCCCCGACAAAAACAGAGCCACAGGGTACCGCCAATGGCGCGGTTCATCGAATCTCGCCATTCGACCCTCACGCAAAATTTCGTCCCGAGATTCGCTCAGAAGATTTATTTGACCCCATGAAGGATCACCGAACGGGAATCATTCTCGGTTTGGCTATCTCGGAACGCAAAGCGGAACTCCCCTCCGGAGAACTCGAGAACGTCTATCTTATTCGCCCCGGTGATGATGCGAATATTATGTTGACAACCATTGGGGAAAGCCCGAAACCGGTCATTGAAAACTGTACTGTTGTTGATTTCTATTCATCCAATATGCACGAATACGACTCCAGTTTCGCATTCCTGCCACTCAGCGAACTCCAACAATTACGCGGAATGATTGACCCAATGACTGGACAGGGCTCGGTGTCGACTATCCAGATCAAATTAAAAGAAGGCGCCGACTTGAACGCAGTGCGCGATCAACTCATCGCTCAATTTCCACCCAACTATTTCCCGGATTATGATATCCGAACCTGGCAAGATACCCAGCGACCCTTGCTCAGTGCGGTCCAAATGGAACTGACCATCTTGAATATTTTACTGTTCCTTATCATTGCCGTGGCCGGTTTTGGAATCTTGGCAACGTTCTACATGATCGTTGTCGAGAAAACCAAAGACATCGGAATTCTCAAGGCTTTGGGGGCGCCAAGTCGAGGCGTGATGTCAATTTTCCTCGCCTACGGGATGTCACTGGGTACCGTCGGTACCGGTGTTGGAATCGTCATTGGATTGCTGTTTGTTAAGTACATTAACGAAATTGCAGATGCGGTCGCCGTGCTGACCGGACAAGAGGTATTCGATCCGACGATCTATTATTTTTCTGAAATACCAACGGTTGTAAATCCCGTTACCATATTTTGGGTAGCAGTCGGCGCGATCGCGATTGCCGTACTTGCCAGTGTCCTTCCCGCACTTCGCGCTGCCCGATTACACCCAGTAGAGGCACTTCGATATGAGTGATGTCGCTCCCACCCACCCCCTGAGAATCGATCCTGAATCTAAAGGGGATAACTTAATCCCTAAAGAATTACATCCGGGGCAAGGTTCGTCTAAGAAAAAACGAGATGCCGCACCGCTGCGGATCGTTGATACCTCGGTAATGTCCGTCAACGGACTCTTTAAAAGCTACGGAAAAGGGGCGGTTCAAGTTCCCGTGCTCAAGGGAGTGGATCTTGAAATAGCTGAGGGAGGCTTCACCGCAATCATTGGCCAGAGCGGTTCCGGAAAAAGCACGTTGTTGCATTTGCTGGGAACATTGGATGCACCCGATAGCGGAGAGATATATTTTCGCGACCAAAGAATCGATAACCTACCAGCGCGCCAACAGGAATATCTTCGCAACCGTGAATTTGGACTCATATTTCAATTCTATCACCTCCTCCCTGAGCTAACGACCTTAGAAAACGTTCTCGTGCCACGCATGGTTCAAGACGGCTTTTTTCGCTACCTCAAGAATAAAAGAAGCTACCGAAAACGAGCAATCGAGTTATTGGAAATGGTTGGACTTAGCCATCGCCTCACCCATAAACCAAGCCAACTTTCTGGTGGTGAGATGCAACGTACTGCCATTGCCCGTTCGCTTATATCTGATCCTTCGATCCTGCTAGCCGACGAGCCAACGGGAAACCTGGATTCAGAAAACGGTGCCGAAGTAATGGAAACGCTCACCGCACTTCGGAAGCATGAAAATCTGACTGTCGTGATGGTCACGCACGACCGTCAACTTGCTTCGCAAGCAGACCGAGTGATTCATTTAGTTAACGGCGTGGTAGCCTCCTGAATTTAGGAAATCCTGCGTCTCCTTCTCGCGCAAGCCCTATCGGTTAACTACAAAAAATGCTGGTCAATCTGGCCTGTCCATTTCCAATTCAAATGGATGATAGTTGATAACCACGCCTCAGTCTGAGACCTGAAATTTCAATTACCCTCTCTCACAATTGCTTGCAGTTTAGAGAATGCAGCAATTTCGATATCCGCCAACTCCACAGCCCCCCCAGATTCACAAGCAGGGCAGATTTTTTCGGTAAAATCGCTATCAGTGTGATCTTCGTTAAATTCGGCATAGCTTAACTGGCGATGACTTGATTAGACGATGGGCTCGCGCCCTCTGTCTGATTCCCTTCGAAGAATGGTCTTTTCGAGGGATCCCGATTGATGAGTAAAGTCAATTTCAGAGAAAGTTGTCGTGAAGAACCAACCAACATTTGTCATATCGAGACACGGTTATTCGTTTTTAATCATTTGCGTTGCAATTCTGATGACGGCCTCGTTTACGGGATGCAAGCTCGGTATCAAGGAGGCGTCGATGTTGACCTACCGGGATACGGTCTGGTCTAAACGTGCCTTTAATTTACGGTATGGAGACTGCAAACGTGCCTACGCCAACCATTTTGAAAACGGTTTTTGTGCTGGTTACACCGACATGTGCAACGGCGGTGACGGCTACGTTCCAGCTCTTCCTCCGGAAGAATACCGCGCACCAGAATATCAATCCGCCGATGGGGCGAAGTGTGTCAACAGTTGGTTTGAAGGATATCCGGCTGGTGTCGCTGCTGCGAAAAAAGACAAATCTGGAACTTATCACGATGTGTTGATATCTCGCATGATCAACTCAGCCATCGACCAATCTAACACCGACCCGATTCTCCCAGTGGACGTTCAAGTCGTCTCCAAGGATGCAATTCAGGCACTACCAGTAAATTCAAGAGACTTGATGGGAACAATGCCGCCAAGCAGTCTTCCTGCTGATGTTAGGGCCGTAACAAGTACCTCTGCAGCCAATTCAAGCGGCAACCAAGCAACCGACATTGGAACTCAGGTTGAGTACCCTCTGTACAAAACTTCAACCGATTTCAGCACCTCGGCTAAACCGGTTGTTTTGCCAACCTCCAAGTAAACCATAATTGAGAAAAGTCAGAGGCATTGCAGCCGCACTGTCTTACCGAAATATCCAAACTTATTACGACGTGGTGGGATCGCCCTACCACAATTAAGGGAGCACGAGTTGATGGTTATTAACCCCCACTCAAAGAAATCAAGTTATCGAGCCATGTCCAACCGGATAATCATTCTTTTTACGGTTTTGGCAAGTTCGTCGCTCACTGGTTGTACCGCGTTGTTCTCACCAATCGATACGATTCCGGCGAATCGAGTGCCTGTTCAGTTCCTTGCTGAACCCCAAGCCGATAAAATTCCGATCGACGTAGCTCGACTTCGGCAAATCAAACCTAAATTTTATACTTTGGATGCTGACGACGTTTTGGGAATCTTCATCGAAGGCGTCCTGGGAAATACAGATGACGCACCGCCGGTGCAATTGCCAGGACCCGACAGTGATCTGCCACCCGCCATCGGATATCCTGTCCCCGTCCGAGAAGATGGAACCCTTTCACTCCCTTCCGTGGATCCTATTCCTGTTCGCGGCCTCACGATTCAACAAGCCGAAGCTTTAATTAAGCGAGCTTACACCGAGGGAGATGAGCCTCAACTCAAAGAAGGCGGTCGCATCATCGTTACCCTGATGCGTGAGCGAACTTATCGGGTCTTTGTGGTACGCCAAGATAACTCAGCATCTCAGCGGGGCGCTCAAAACCAAGGTCAAGGCCAAAGATTTGGCGTAACCGACCGATCGGATCAATCAGGAAGAGGCTTCGTTCTCCAGCTTCCAGCATACAAAAACGATGTTCTGAATGCCTTATCCCAAACGGGTGGCTTACCAGGGGTTAACGCCAAAGCAGAGGTCAGAATCCTACGAGGCAATCGAATTGATACTTCTCAACGGGACGAACAAATGAGCGAGTTCTATCGAACTCGTAGTCCCTCAGAATTCCCTTATGGAACGATGCCAAAAATCTCAGACGAATCAAACTCAATCAAGATTCCCCTGCGACTCAAGCCTGGACAGGTTCCTACGTTTAATACCGAAGACATCATTTTGGGCGATGGCGATATCATTTATGTCGATACCCGTGAGACCGACGTTTACTACACTGGCGGTTTGCTCGGTGGCGGTGAATTTCCGATTCCGCGAGATTATGATCTCGATGTCTTAGCCGCGATTTCAATTGCCGGTACGGGCATCGCAACAACCGAACGATCCGGTGCACTCGGTGGCGCCGCTCAAAATGTACCGCCAACCGAATTGATCGTCCTTAGGCAGGTTCCTGGGAAACGCCAGCTTGCCATCCGCATTGATCTGAACGATACGATCAACGATCCCAGACAAAGAATATTGGTAAAACCCGGCGACCAATTGTTACTGAGGTACAAGCCACAAGAGGAAGTGATTAACTTCGCCAGCAATGTGTTCTTCACATTCGGTCTTTCCCAGTTATTCCGATAAGACTAACTAAAAAAACCAATTGAGCTATTCAGGCTACCCTCCAGTTCCGCATACTGGCCTCGGGCAATTGATGGATGTCGAAAGAACTCGGCATCCATATTTTCATGCAGCTCAAATACTCTTAAGCGTTTGCTGATTTTCGGTTAGCCGCCAAAATTCGGTTGGCCGCGTTAAGTACCGCCTTAATCGATGCTTCGACACAATCGGTGGAAATCGCACGCCCGCGATAAATTTGTCCCGCATGCTCTGCTTCGAGTGTGATTTCGCCGGGGGCGTCATAACCGAGCGACGTGCTGCGCACATGAAACTCTTTGCAACTCATCTCCACGCCAGTGATCTGTTTCACGGCCAAAAAAGCCGCATCGACCGGGCCCGATCCCTCCGATTGCTCGACCGTGGTCTCCTGCCCAGCCTTCTCAAGTGTGAGAACGATTTTTGGAGGCATCTGATAATTCAAGTCAACTTTGAAAGAAACCAAAGACCACTCCTCCTCCGAAATCCCAAGGATCTCGTGCTCTATCAAAGCTGCAATGTCACCGTCAAAAATTTCTTTTTTCCGATCGGCAAGCTTTTTAAAATCCTCGAAAACACTCTGTAGCTGTTCACCGGTTAAGGTGAACCCAAGCTGCTTTGCACGATCTGCCAGCGCCGCCCGCCCACTGTGTTTACCGAGCACCAAATCAGTGTTTGCAAAACCAACATCTTCGGGACGCATGATTTCGTAAGTCGTCCGCTCTTTAAGCATCCCGTCTTGATGAATGCCGGCTTCATGGGCGAACGCATTTCGGCCCACCACCGCCTTATTCCGCTGCACCTCTAATCCGGTAATCGAAGAGACAAGTCGACTCGTGGGCACCAATCGTTTGGAATTGATCGAGGTCTCATAGTCATAAACATCACTTCTCGTACGCATCGCCATCACGACTTCTTCGAGCGAGCAATTACCAGCACGCTCGCCAATTCCGTTGATCGTGCACTCAATTTGTCCAGCGCCATTTTGCACCGCCGCCAGACTGTTTGCCACCGCGAGCCCCAGGTCGTTGTGGCAATGAACGCTGATGACCGATTTATCAATATTAGGAACTCGGTTCACTAAATTCTTAATCACACGTCCCATCTGTTCTGGGGTCGCGTATCCAACCGTGTCAGGAATGTTTACCGTCGTAGCGCCGGCATCAATCACCGCTTCAACAACCTGGCACAAAAAATCCGGTTCCGTACGCGCGGCATCTTCCGGAGAAAATTCAATGTTATCGCAATAGCTTTTCGCCCGCTCAACCCCCGCTACCGCACGCGCGATTATTTCGTCCGGCGTCATCTTTAATTTAAACTCGCGGTGGATCGCACTCGTCGCGAGGAATACATGAATCCTTGGATCTTGCGACTGCTTCAACGCCTCCCAGGCTCGATCAATGTCTTTATCATTGGATCTCGCGAGTCCACAAATCTGCGCTCCGCGAAAGTTAGAAGCGATTTGTTGAACGGCTTCAAAATCACCGGGGGAGGCGATCGGGAACCCCGCTTCGATAACGTTCACCCCAAGATCAATCAGCGCTTGCGCTATTTCCAATTTTTCCTGTAAATTCATACTCGCGCCAGGGGATTGCTCGCCGTCGCGAAGGGTGGTATCAAAAATAGTGATTTCTTTGGTAACGCTCATGAATTTGTCAGCCAATTGTGGAGAATGATAAGAGACGCAGGCAATCGATCTATCGTTATTGAAGACGACCTCCAGTTTATTCTGTTCTCGTATTATTCGCCACGTCGTAGGCGGGGAAACCTTAAAAATACAGTCCAATCCAATGGAGAACCCTTACCATTTCCCCGTATGGCTCCGCCACTCAAAACAGTGAGAAAAGGCGTACGAAAGAATCGCCGATACCAACCGGGCGTTAATTCACTCAATCGGGGGCCATTAGCCTAAGTCGAATGCTCGCTGAACAGGTATCGCCACCTTGGTAAACGATCAACGGGCAAGACGAAATATTGACCCTCCAACCCTTCATTTTACTGCAACTGAATTTGGATGGTCGCCTTGACCGTTTTAAAACCCACGGAGTAAACTGAGGATCAAATTGTTATTTCGGCTATACCAAGCCCCCTTCGTCTAGTGGCCTAGGACGTCGGATTTTTCGATCCGGAAACAGGGGTTCGACTCCCTTAGGGGGTACTTTGGCCTTTCTATTTGCACCGCCCATCGACGCCCTCTAATCGCGGGAAATCGGGCGGTTCTAGTCGCTTGGAGTTTTCGTCAGTCTGTTTATCGTGCGTCAATCTCCAGCCATCCGCTATACTGCGACATCGATCAACGTAAACCAGTTATTAAAACCAGTTATTAGAACCCGTTATTAAAAAACAATCGCTTTACTTAAATCAGAATCCACAAGAACAAAGTGCTAACAATTAACAAAACATGGAGTAGGGAAGAATTCAAACTGGAACCGAAAAATCCCATCAAATTAACTCCCCTCTGAATCTTCTGGATCTGGGTAAATTGCCCTGCCGCCACGAGAAAGCACCTAGGGCAACCCTAAATCCGAAGAGCTTCGCATCGACACTGTCTCAAAATTCACAGAGAGCCAAAGCTACGATTCGACCCGTATATTTTACTAATTCCGCAACGGGAGAATCAATTTATACCAGACTAGGGCCTCCCGCCTATTGGATTTCTACCTCACCCAAATTAAGCTACAATCAAAATCACACCTCGCTCAAAAGCTGAGCAGTGGCGCCACAAAATCGTCAACCATCCGTTCAAATTTCTCCTGATATATTGGTCCTCCAATGAGCAACCTAAAACAAAATCCGACAAGCCAACAAACTTTGGAGACCTACGTTAAGCTACCCTCCAGGCGGGCCAATGCAAGGTCTGGATCGGTACGCCGATTTGGCGTAATTTTCGCAGTCTTCGCGGTGCTTGCTGGCGCAGCATTACTCTTACCAATATATTTGGATTCTCAGATCCCTAAAGGGAACCCCGAATTTGTCAAGGAAACTGCCAATAACCCCAACGCACCAGACGAAACGAAAGAAACGGAAGAAACTGGAGTCGAGATCCTTAAGGGTATCTTTAGTGACGCTGAACCGTCGAAGGAAATGATCGAACTACAAAGTAAGACGACTGATGAAGTTGAGTTTACTTACGATGCGATCGCTAAAATGACTTCAGAAGAGTTAACCAGCAACATTCAAATCCTAACGACAAGGTTGCAGAAATTACGCCGAGATCTGCCGCCGTCCATCGGCGGCGCTAGCGCGGGTGGGCCACCTCCAGAAACTGAAGAAAACGAGGCGACTTCGGAAACAGAGAAGAAAGTGACGGTTCTTTCTATCGCGTTACCTTTAGAAGTAATGCGTCAGATTGCTGATCAGTAAAACTAATCTCAACCATTAGCATTCACGGCATTCGAACTACATTCAGCAGTCTTCACGTTCGTGAACCAAGCAGTGATCGACTGGCCTGATCATTGAAAACATTGGACTAACTTCGCCGCAAGCGTTGAGTCATTCGGCCTCCAATAAAAAACAAACGCGACAATTCCGTTTTGCTTTCTGAGCGCGATGGCCGATTGGCCATCGCCCATGGATCGTTTCTGAACGTCTGGCTAGTTGAACAACCCAACGATTCGCCAAGCTGCGTAGAACCGAAGCTTGTAGCGGGCTATTTCAATGAACTCAGGAAAATATGAGGCAACGTCTGTCATTCGCCCGCTATTTTGATCAGCTGCCCCTCTCCATTGACGCGATGAGATCCAGCTCGTAACTAACCCTGACAAAAATGAACCAGATTCTTGCCGCGCGGACATGAGCAAGACCAAGCAGTATCGGCAGCGACAAAACGGCTAGGTTCGCCAACCCTCTGAAAATCTGCTGTAATTCCGAGTCAGATTGTTTTGCTCTTATCAATTCGACGTAAGCATAAACAGTGTAAATAAGAATTTTTCGTCCTGTTTTCTCATGGCAAAACCGGTGTACAATTGCGGTTATGACGGAAACTTTGTCCGGCAGATTCCCTCGCGATATGTCACTCTGTTGAACCAAAACACGGTTGGGTAAATTCATGGCTGATAGATTTTTAATTGTTTCTACATTCGTACTCTTCTCGATTGGGCTATTCGCTGAGCCTGCAGTCGCTCAAACAGACGACTTCAAATTCGACGCCAACGCGAAAGCGACTCCAGCAGCACCACCTGAATTGGGAATGGCAGTCGAACTCGAACTCGGCGACCACATTTGCCTCGTTGGTAACGCTTTAGGTGAACGGATGCAGCATCGAAACCATTGGGAAACGTTACTGCATCAAATTCATGCTGACAAAGAGTTAACCGTTCGAAACCTGTGTTTCCCAGGTGACACGGTCGACCTGCAATTGCGTTCGCTTAACTTTGGTGCGCCCGACGTCCATCTCGCAAGGTCCCGCGCGAGTGTGATACTAATGTTATTTGGTGCCAACGAAGCGTTCCAAGGGAAAGCCGGCGTCGATCAATTCGGCGAACAGCTCGATCAACTCGTTCAAGACACGAAATCGAAAATGTACAATGCCTCGGGCATTGGGCCCAAGATCGTTTTAATTTCACCGACTGCCTTTGAGAACACCGGGGACGTCAACTTACCCGACGGCACCGAACAGAACGAAAACATTCGTTTGTACACCGCAAAAATCGAATCGGTCGCGCGAAAGAACGGCGTTGGATTCGCCAATATTTTTGAACCTACAAAATTGCTTTTCGAAAAGAACGAGAATCGTCTGACCCTCGACGGCATGCAACTCAACGACTCAGGCTATCAGGCTCTCGCTCCAATTTTAAATCAAGAACTTTTTGGCAGGTCGGGCGAGGACATTAAAACGAACCCGCAACTCAACGCTGCAATTAAAGACAAAAACTTTCATTGGTGGCATCGTTATCGGGCAGTTAATGGTTTTTCCATTTATGGAGGTCGTGGCAAGGCTGGGTCCGATGGAACCTACAACAATGAAGACGTGATGGAACGCGAGAGAGCCATCCTCGATCAAATGACCATTAATCGCGACCAGCATTTATGGGCCGTCGCCCAAGGCGCAGACGCGGCCGATAAAATTGACGACAGTAATACGCTACCGTTCATTAACCCCAAGACAAATGTCGGCGGACCGAATGATAAACAAGCAAAAGCTGGAAAACTCGGCTCGCTTGAATACAGTCCTGCCGAAGACCAGATTGCCAAATTCAAAATGGCCGAGGGATTCGAAATCAATGTTTTCGCTTCCGAAGAAGACTTTCCCGAGCTGGCAAATCCAGTTTCACTTAATTTTGACAACAAAGGCAGAATGTGGGTTTCAACGATGCCCTCCTATCCGCATTGGAAACCAAAAACGGAACTCGAAGACAAACTGTTGATACTTACCGATCAAGATTCGGACGGCCGCGCAGATCAATGCAAGGTCTTCGCAGATGGATTGTATGTTCCGACCGGATTCGAACTGGGCGAGGGGGGAGCTTTTGTCGCTCAACAACCCGATATTCTCTTTCTCAAGGACACCGATGGCGACGATGTCGCTGATATCCGAATTCGACAGATTGTCGGCATGGGAACCGCGGATTCCCATCACGGCATTGCTGCATTTGAGTGGGGACCGGGGGGTGGATTATATTTCGGGGAGGGCACCTTTAAATATTCACAGGTCGAAAGTCCCTACGGTTTAACTCGGTGTAATGAGGCAGGAATTTGGCGTTATCACCCCAAAACTCACGAGACAGAAGTTCATGCGAATTACGCGTTCGCAAATCCATGGGGGCACGTTTTCGATAAATGGGGTCAGAATTTTATCGCCGACGCATCAGGTGGCCAACATTATTGGTCTGCACTAATCTCCGGAAAAACAACCTATCCCGCCAAGCACCCCGGCGGAAATCATTACAAACGAACCTTGAACATCGGCAAGAAGGTCAAGGTCCCCGACGCTCCAAAGTTGCTAAAGAAACGTATTCGCCCGACTTCCGGTTGCGAGATCGTATCCAGTTCTAATTTCCCGCCAGAGATGCAAGGGAATTATTTATTCAATAACGTCATTAGTGAACGGGCAATTTTAAATCATAAAATGGCCGAAGAAGGATCCGGATTTTTCGCAACCGAGATCGAACCACTCCTTCAATGTGACGATGGAAATTTCCGACCCGTCGATATTCAGTTCGGCCCCGATGGTGCGTTGTATATTGTCGATTGGCACAATGCATTGATCGGACACTTGCAACACAACCTTCGAGAACCCAATCGCGATCACAGCCACGGTCGGATCTGGAGAATTACCTACAAGGGCCGTCCCCTCGTCCAACCGCCCAAAATTGACGGAGCGTCGGTTGCCGAACTCCTCGACTTACTAAAACTTCCGGAAGACCGGACACGCTATCGCGTTCGACGAGAAATCGCGGCCCGGAGCACCGAATCGGTCATTCCCGAGCTTGAGAAATGGCTCGATCGAGCGGATTCGTCCGACCCAAATAGAGAACACCACATGCTTGAGGGGCTATGGGTTTATCAAACTCACAATGTGTTCAATCAGGCACTACTTGAACGAATGCTCAAGTCAGACGACTATCACGCGCGGGCAGCGGCAGTTCGGGTTTTATCTTTCTGGCATCCACGTGTGAAAAATGCCACGGCTTTGCTGGAATCAGCCATCGCAGATAAATCGGCAATGGTTCGGGCTGAAGCCGTTAGAGCGGCAAGTTTTTTCCCTCCGGAAGATGTAGCGGAGTCGGTCTTAAATGTTCTGGAACAAGAAACTGATGAACAGCTCGAATATTTATTAGATGAAACAATGAAGGTTATCGAGGGGACAAACTAGTTTGCCCCGCGTTTCGCTCCAATTTCTCAAAAGACCGTTGCCCCAGCGGACCATTAATCGGTCCCTTCGGACATTTCCAACACGATGGTGGTTGAATTTTTCCTTGATGATCTGAGCGACGCTCAGCGAATAAAATTCGACTCATCCGATAGGTGGCTCATGCTTGCTAGAACTTTTAACCCAGTAACTTCCGACCCGGCTATCATGCTTAAATCACTTGTCTATTGCGTATTATTTTTTCTCAGTCCCGTTTTCGGAATCACCTCTTCTGATGTCTTCGCTCAAACACACGCGCATGCCGAAAAAGAACAGGAAATAAAACCACCCAAGATCTTCCTCGACAAAAACCCAAGGATCGTTAAATATCAACTTCAGAGGCTCAACAATGCTCGCCTGCTTTTGGTGGAACGAAGTGACGATGACCCCAAGTTCTTGCTAGTCCATCAGGAGATATTAGGCAGAGAGGGGATTGCGAAAAGTGATCGGGATGACGCCGTTCAAGCGATCGCGAAAATTAATGATACCGATCCAGTGACCGTCCTTCTCGACCTCATACCTGATTTCGATTCTGAAGGAGACTTAAAGGGAACCGCTAAGCAGTTTGTTAGCCTTTTACTTGAACAAAACAACGACACTTTGAAATCCCGAACTGGGTCACTCATCGAGGCGACCGAATCTGACAATCGGCTACTCAAGATCGCAGGTTTTGCAGGTTTAATACTCGCTGGAGCGCCGACGAAAGCATTTGACATTGCCTCAGCCCCCCCCAACAATCTGGCAACACTTTTTGAATCAATACCATTGATACCCAACCAAAAGATTCGGAATTCATTACGATCTCGCATCATTGAAGGGATAGACGACAAACATTCCATCAACGTGAGACTTGCCGCCGTCAAGGCAGTCACTAGTATCACCGTTGATCCCTCGGGAAATTTCAAAGCACTGGCTCCCCTCGTTAAAATCCCTGAATTGCGCGAATCTGCGGTGAGAGCCTTACTTAAAATTCCCCGCAAGAACCGAGATCTCCCGTCCGCCGAACAACTCGCTTCCTTTCTGGTAAAGTTTGCCGAAGATACGCCAACCGCAGACCGAACATCCAACGCATTTGTCGAAGCAATGCAACTCGCCGACCAAACACTCGGTCTGATTCCCTCGGAAATGAGCGATCGTTATCGAAAACGACTGAGTGACGTCACGGTGCGCGTAATACTGATCCACACCGTCGGGGAAGAAATGAGATACGACGTCCCCTGGTTTGCGGTTCAAGCCGGCACAGACATCCAAATCATTTTGAAAAACGAAGATCTGATGGCTCATAATTTAGTCATTACCAAACCCGACGCTTTGCAGTCGGTCGCTCTCCAAGCCGCTGCGGAAGGCCCAAGTATTGGCCCAAGTGGGAAACAGTATGTCCCCGATTCAGACAACGTTCTTTTTGGCACGGAAATGGTATCGGCCGAAAAACAGACGCGCGTCACATTTCGAGCTCCAAGCGAACCCGGCGAGTACCCCTACGTCTGCACCTTCCCAGGTCACTGGATGCGGATGTACGGAGTGATGGTTGTTGTCGACAACCTTGGTGAATTCCAACGAAATCCCATTGAGCCCAAAGATCCCGTTGGCTCCAACCGCCCAGTGGTTCAGGCCTGGAAAATTGAAGACTTTAACAGCAAAATTGAAATGGGTTTGCGGGGCCGAAGTTTTGAAATCGGGAAAAAAATCTTTAACGAGGCAACCTGTGCCCAGTGCCATCAAGTGGGGCAGGAGGGAAAAGCTGTCGGTCCGGATTTGACTGATGTTTGGTCACGTTGGAAAGGAGACGCGGCGGGTGTCTTAAGAGAAGTCATTGAACCATCCCACAAGATTGAACCGAAGTACAGCGTTCGCAAAGTCATCACACTCGATGGAGATGTCATTTCAGGCATCGTCCTGTCGGAAGACAAAAACACGATTTCAATTCTACCGAACCCGGAATCGGCCGAGCCAACCGTCATCGCACAGGATGATATTGATGACATGATTAAGTCGTCAGTCAGCATCATGCCCAAAGGGCTGATGGATCGATTCACCGAAGACGAGATTTTTGAGTTACTTGACTATCTGAAAAGTATCAACTCGAAAAAATAATTGCGAGCCTTTGGCTTGACGATCAATGGAAAGCATTCCCAACAAATCGATGGGGAATCGCTGTACATACTAACGTTGCCTTCAAACGATCTCGTCGCCAGCGGTTGTCGAACCACGAGAACAGACCCGCTGCGGCTCACTTCTTTTTCGCAGTTGGATTCTGCCAACGCACCATTCCACCTCGCTGAACCTGAACCCGAAGCGCCTGAGCCATTTCTTGATATTTCTTTTTATTCACACTCTTTAAGTCACGTGTCTCAAGCGGGTCAACCGAGAGGTCATACAGTTGCTGTGCCTCAAAGGGGCTGTTTTGCAGTAATTTCCAATTTCCGCGAATCATCGCATTTGCAATCAACCCGCCGTACCGTAAACCACCTTCCCGCCGATGAAAGAACAGATCTCGATCGCCGAGCGATTGGGTTTTCCTATTAAGTAACGGCAAGAGGCTGATACCATCGATCGGATGATCAAATCCAGCACCGACAGCCTCACACACCGTCGGGAAAATGTCCATTGTGATCATGCGTTCCTCGGATTTCGAATTCTCCGCAATTTTGCCTGGCCAAACAAAACAGGTTGGGACGCGTAATCCACCCTCATACATACTTTGTTTTCCATCACGCAAGGCACCATTATTTGCGCCCACATTCAATTGGCCTCCGTTATCTGAAGTAAAAATAACCAGCGTGTTTCGCTCAAGTTCCGTCTCGCGCAACGTCTTCATTACCCGACCAATGCCAGAATCCATGTGCTCAATCAAGGCGACGAGCTTAGCGCGTCGGTCGTCAATGTTGGGTTCTCGCTGTTTGACTTTTTGGTACCAATCTTTCGGCGGCTGAATTGGAGTATGGGGCGCGTTATAGGTTAGGCAAAGAAAAAACGGAGAAGACTGGCCGACCCGAGACTTGAGATAATCGCACGACCAATCGGTGAATAAATCCGTCGCGTGACCTTTGACATCAATCACTTGATCATTGAGATGCATGTATTCAATGTTGTGACGGCGGTGCTGATAGTAATCATCCATCATGTCAGCTAAAAACCCGTGAAACAAATCAAACCCTCGGTCGTTAGGTCGATTGGGAGCCTCAAGGCCCAAATGCCACTTGCCAATTAATGCGGTGTGGTACCCGGCCGTTTTCATAACTTCCGGTAATAAAACGGCATCAGGATCCATGTATCCCCAGCTATTCTCAGGGTGCGTTCGGATAACCCCCGGAACACCGACCAATTCGGGATATCGCCCAGAAATTAAAGAAGCGCGTGATGGCGAACAAACTGGACAATTCGCATAAGCAAAATCAAACCTCATCCCCGACTTAAACAACGCATCGATATTGGGAGACTGCAGATCCTCTGCGCCGCAGAAGCTAAGATCTCCGTTTCCCAAATCATCCGCCATAATAACGATAACATTAGGTTTTTCCTGAATTTCAGCGGCACCAAGGAACCCTGTTTGAATTGCAATGAACATAGCTACACTTAGGCACCAACTAACTCGCGGCATCGAACTTACCTCCGTTATATTTCCAATTGGGTATTAGAATTCAAATGTAGACCATTCCTTTCCACTCGCCTACGGATTTCTGGGATCTCGGCAATTTCCGCCTGAATTTCGATTCGCCTAATTTATCTACGTCGTTACAAATTCGCCGCTTGTATACTGAAGATATTTCGGATTAATGATCTCGATGATGTCTCACCCCCGTTTTCCTATTTATTTCAATTGGGTTAAGCTAGGGCTTAAACCTAACGAAACTCACGCACGAGCGCGGAATGCAAGACAATCTGAAACTTACCGCCGCCTGTGCATTTGGACTTGAGGCGATTGTCAAGCGTGAATTGATTGCCTTGGGTTATTCCCCTCGAATATCTCAACCCGGACGCGTAGATTTCACGGGGGACTGGACCGCCGTTTGCCGGACTAACCTTTGGCTGCGTACAGCCGACCGCGTCCTCGTTGAAGTGCAAAAATTCGATGCCCCGGATTTTGACGCGTTATATGACATTGTCAAAGACTTTGACTGGAGTCAATTTATCCCGGCCGATGCTTCGTTTCCAGTTATTGGACGATCCCGACTTTCCCAGTTAACCAGCGTTCCGGCTGTCCAGCGAAGTGTTAAACGTGCGATAGTCGAAAGCCTTCTGCACTATCACAACGTCAACACATTGCCAGAATCCGGCGCCGTATACAAAGTAGAAATCGCTCTCCTCAACGACGTCGCAACCCTGACGATTGACACGACAGGCCCCAGTCTTCACAAACGAGGCTATCGGAAATTGGTCGCCGAAGCCCCCTTAAAAGAAACGCTCTCAGCTGCCCTCGTTTCACTGAGCGTGTGGAATCCTGAACGTCCCTTGATCGATCCGTTTTGCGGTTCCGGAACCATCGCAATCGAAGCCGCTCTCCAGGGTCTCAATATTGCTCCGGGGATCAATCGGTCTTTCACGGCGAAGGACTGGGATATTATTCCAACTGAATTGTGGAATCAGTCCATCGAAGAAGCAAAGGATCTAGAGAAAAAAAACATCCGGTTCCAAATTATCGGAACTGACCGCGATCAAGAAGTTTTGAGTCTCGCACGTTACCACAGTCAGCAAGCAGGGGTCGCCGATTACGTCCATTTTCAGCATCTTGATTTCAACGAGCTAACGAGTAAACGCGAATATGGCTGCATTATTACCAATCCGCCTTACGGCGAGCGACTCGAAGATCAGGAACGTCTGCTGGGGTTATACAGGAGCATCCCTGGGATAATGCAGCGCCTTCCCACATGGTCATTATTCCTAATTACGAATATGCCCAAATTCGAAGCCATCATTCAGAAATCGGCGACGCGACGACGCAAGCTATTCAACGGTCGTCTCGAATGTACTTATTATCAGTTTCTCGGGCCGCGCCCACCTCGTGCAAATCCACCGATGGCAGATACATCTCAGCGGCTACAGCCTGAGGATAATTCGGATGTGATTGGCGGCGATTCCACATCGCAAACCCCGGTTACCCAAACCCCAACGACCCTCCCAGTATCGAGCGCCGAAAATCGCCCAGTAGAACCAGTCCCTCCGACAATCCCATCGATGCCTACCAAGCCAGTTCCGCAGATCGCGACAACTCTCTTGGCCTCTGGCGATTCCGACGCTGTCGAGCAGGTGGCTCCAGTTTCTCCCCGCGATAATATCCCCCAGCCAAAGCCGCTGGTACTGCCATTGTTTGGCGGACTGCACCCCAAAGATCATGAACAGGCCGAATTGCTGGCCAATCGCCTAAGAAAAAGAGCGAAGCACTTACGTCGATGGCCGGCCAAGCGAAACATCACTTGCTTTCGAATATATGAGCGCGACATCCCCGAAATCCCGCTGGTCATCGATCGTTATGAAGACCACCTACATATAACCGAATATGATCGTCCGCATGAGCGAGACCTCGCACGTCATTCCGCATGGCTTGAACTCATGAAAGTCACGGCGTCCCAAACGCTCGAGATACCGATCGCCCAAACCCACCTAAAAAAACGACGACGTTCGACTACTTCTCAACAATATGAGAAAATAGATAGCTCCGGCAAGTTGATCACGGTCCACGAAGGCGGACTGAAATTCGCTGTCAACCTGATTGACTACGTCGACACCGGACTCTTCCTCGATCACCGAACGACACGACAAATGGTGGAAGCTGAATCCGCTGGCAAAGACTTTCTAAATTTGTTTGCCTACACGGGCTCATTTTCCGTCTACGCAGTTAAAGGCGGTGCGACCCGGGCGACAACCGTTGATCTTTCCAAAAACTATCTGGACTGGGCAAAACAGAACTTTAAGCTAAACGGGATCGATCCCCTGAAACACCAATTTGTCACAGAGGACTCGATCAACTTTCTCGAAACCGCCGTTGAGGACAAACGCAAACGATTTGATCTTGCCATCGTTGATCCCCCAACTTTTTCCAATAGCAAACAAACCGAATTAGACTGGGATGTTCAAGATCGGCATTGTGAATTACTTGAAAAGGTTCATGCAGTAATGAGACTTGGCGGCGTTGTTTACTTTTCAACAAACTTCCGCAGGTTTAAATTTGATGACGATTTCCTGAGCGGTCTTTTCGAAATCCGCGAAATAAGCAAACAGACAGTTCCCGAGGATTTTAGAAACCGTCGGATTCATCGCTGCTGGCGGTTAGTCGTCAAGTGGTAAATCCCCTTGAATTAACCAGCCCTAAACACCGCAAACAAAACTGAGCTTGGCGGCGATGCCGTTCGCTATCCCCTCGAGCGAAATGGCTGGATTAATTGATCAAAAATTTGATTATTGAGTGAAAAAAGGCGTTTCACTACGGTAAAAAGAACGAGGTCGGTTTGGCGTAATTTCAAGCACCGCTCCCTTCGCAATCAATCACTCAATCCTAAACTACGATCCCAAGGCATTGCGACCAAACGGTTTGACCCCATCGACGAAACTAAATTTGCTTCGTTAAACTAATGCGCTCAGCAAAGGCGACACACTTTTCGCCCCAAACCTCGCCGCCCTCATTTGAAAATATTCATTGGCTAAATTGAATTCAGGATTATTATGAGCGACAACAAATTTGATCAAGCCAGCGAGGCAGTGACTCCTCCCACGAAAAAAAAATCCTCAAGACTTCTTTTCGGTGTTCTACTTGTGATTTGCGCCGCGATGGGGGTGGTGACATTGCGAGTTAACGCTCAACGTGGGACGGTAAAGTGGGTTCAAGACCTAGGTGGAAATGTCGTTTATCACATCGAGCGAGGTGATCGAAATGAGTCTCTCAGCCTCGACGAGATGAAAGCTAAACAAGGCGGCTTTATGCTGAATGTCGTCGGGATTGATTACGTATCTGCAATCAAAGCAGTAAATCTTCCCGAGGGAGACCTCGTTGGGATCGAGCCACTCTCAAAGCTGTCTGAACTCGAATTGGTACGGATCCTCCCCAACAAAATCACCTCGCTTGGGCCACTAGGACAGTGCAGAACATTACAACGAATTGAAATAGCCGATAATCCAATTACTGACTTGAGCCCAATCGAACTCAACACAGGGCTAAGGATTTTTCTGCTCAATGGTACCGACGTCGATAACATTAACTGCTTTTCGGATTTCAAAGAATTAGTCAAAGTCTATTTGACTGAAACGAAAGTGAAGGATCTCAGCCCACTTGCGGGCCTTACAAAAATCGAAACACTGAAAGTAACAAACGCCGAGTTGGTGGACTTGAAACCCCTTGAGAATCTTACAAATCTGAAAACACTCTCGCTTGCCGGATGCAAACTTGCCGATGGCAATGACTTCTCAACCGGCCTCGGGCCGATCGGTGAATTGAGCATCGAGAGCCTGGATCTCTCCGGCACCAATTTAAACGACCTCAGCCTCCTCACCAAACTCTCGAATCTTGAGACACTCAAGTTAGACAACTCAACTGCCAGCGACATCACTCCGCTTGCTAAGCTGAAAACGTTGAAATCGCTGACCACCTGGGACTCGAACGTTAGCGACGAATCGGTCGCCGCCTTAAAAGCCCAATTGCCTAGCCTCATCGTTATCACTGAGGAACCACGGTACTCGCGTTAGGGATTCCCCCCAGCGACACTCCCAAGATTTAGGGTTCGAAACCAGAGCTTGAATCTTGTTTAAATTGCCGTTCAAGTCGCACCGCTTGTCGAACCACGTCGTCCCACGGGCTTCGATATTCGACAGGATCAGGCCGGCCGTATTTTTGAAACGCTAAAATCCGTTCAACATCGGATCCGGTTAACCCGTGAGACTTGCCATCTTTATCGGGCTGATAACTGGTACATGTATTGCGAAAAATAGTATCAAAGTCCAACCCTAGTTTTTCGATCGCGTGCCCCGCGTCTTCAAGAATATCAGCCTTGTCCATATTTAGATAAGGAAGATTGAGAAACACTTTTTCCGATTCCCAATTTCCGATCGAAAATGCATTAAAAATTGCCTCGTAAAATGCCGGACGACAATCGGGATAGATCGCATGATCGCCACTGTGTACGCCCAATGAGAAATCCACTTCAGAATCTTCTTCAATCGCAATGGACAATGCGTATCCGTAAGCAATCGAGGAAAATATTGCATTCCGGTTGGGAACAACCGTTTGCTTCATATTCTCTTGCTCATAGTGCCCCGTTGGCACCGTCCAATTTGCATCCGTTAACGCCGAGTGAAACAGCGACCCCATTTTAGACATATCAAGAATCTGCGAATCAAGTTCGATTCCATTGGTCCTCAAGTAATCTACATTCTGCTTAAGTCGGGATAACTCGATCCGGTGTTTCTGCCCGTAATCGAAACTTAACCCATAGACCTTCCGACCCT
This sequence comes from Mariniblastus sp., assembly GCA_028823415.1. Taxonomy (GTDB): domain Bacteria; phylum Planctomycetota; class Planctomycetia; order Pirellulales; family Pirellulaceae; genus Mariniblastus. Next base: position 34,138 of record JAPKBL010000021.1, on the reverse strand, counting down.
CGGCGAGCAATCGAACTAGCAAAGCGGTCGAATCCATTCCCCCACTCAAGCAAACAACTGCTCTTCGTTTTTTTGTCATTTAACTAATACTCTATCCAAGGTTCAACGAATTAAAATTTTGAGAATCGAGTGAAATTAATCTAATCGGAAGTTCCATACGGAAGTATTACACTTTCGCACCGTGAGCCAACCGTCTAATTGAAAATTTTATCAGGCCATCGTCACCCCAATAAAAGCCGCTGGATAGCCCAAATTCTCATCTATTTTAAATTTCGCTGGCAAAATAGCGGCGAATTTACCGCGTCAATGGCGAGGTGCTAGGCGAGCGGGTAATCCCAATGGATAATCTGGATACAACTTAATTCATAACCCCACGAAACAACCGATCATTTAGAACCATGGCTCGAAACGAACAACTGATCCGACAACATAAGATTTTGCAAATTCTCGAGCGCGTCAGATATGGCAAAACCCTCCAAGAACTTCAGGCGGACATCGTCGAGGAGCTAGGTTTAAAGTCATTGCATACACGAACCCTCCGCCGCGACCTCGAAGCGCTTCAGCTGGCTGGAATCGATGTGGATGTTCACGACTCAAGACGTGGTAAGATATGGAAGCTTGGGCCGCGGGCAAAATCGACGACCAAGATCAGTTTTACAGCTACCGAGCTGATTGCACTTTCGATGGGCCGCCAATTGATGCATCCGCTTGCCGGTACCCCATTCTGGATGGGGATCGAATCATTTTGGAATAAAGTCAAAGAAGAAATTCCTAGCTCCGTCCTGACTCACTACGAAAAGTTTCGCAAGACACTACGTGTTCTCGGTGTTCCAGCAAAGTCTTACGAAAAACAACATGGGATCATCAAAACGCTGAACCGCGGGGTAATGGAACATCGCGTCGTCGAAATTACTTATCAGACACCAGGCAATGCGCCGAAACTGAGAAGAATTGAGCCTTATACGGTCGCCTTGTTTCAGTCGAGCCTCTACATCATTGCGGCCGCTAATGAAATCGAAGATCCCAATACGCGGGTTCGAACTTGGAAATTGGATCGCTTTCATAAAGCAACGATCCTGGATGAATGGTTTAAAGAACCTGCCGACCTTGATGTGGACGAGTTTATTGGAAACACGATGCAGATGTTCGTGCGAAGAGGTAAAGTCGCAAATTATAAAATTAAAGTTGCCGCCGATGCTGCGGCCTGGGTAACCGAAGACCCACTGCATGCTGAACAGAAAATCAAACCATTAAAAGACGGCAGTATAGAACTTACGGTTCCCGCCGTTCATGACCTCGAAATCATTCCCCGAGTATTATGCATGGGGAGCAGTGCGGAAATTATCGCGCCCAAAGCAGCAAGACGTTTGATGGGTGAGATCGTAAAAGAAATGGCAGGCAAATACGATGACTGACCCAACCTCTACCAATCGATCGCAAACGTCCGATCCCAGTCGAAAACGCTTACCTTCCAGAAACGGACGGCTCGCGAAATTGAAGACTTTTTCATTGCGAGGAATTGACGCGATCGAAGTAGAGGTGGAAGTCGATGTCTCCCCGGGTGCTATCCCCAAAACTATTTTGGTCGGATTGCCCGAAGCCGCGGTCCGCGAAAGTACACATCGATGCGAACGGGCGATCGTCAATTCAGGCTTCGTACGTCCGGTGGATCGAATTGTCATCAACTTAGCGCCCGCGGATCTACCAAAACAGGCGGCGACTTTTGATCTCCCCATTTCCCTCGGAATTCTTCTTGGCAGCGGACAATTCCAATCGGATATCGTGAATCAATACGCCGTCGTTGGTGAATTGGCGCTCGAGGGACATACGCGACCCGCCAAAGGCGTTCTGTCGATGGCGATCGCCGCAAAACAGGCAGGTCTTCGTGGAATCGTTGTCCCTCAACAAAATGCCACCGAAGCATCCGTGGTCGAGGGAATCGAGGTAATTGCCGTAGACACCCTAACGCAGACTGTCGGTTTCTTTTCAGGGCAATTGGAACTAGAGCCCATTTCCTCACCCATCGATTCCCTATTCGAAAATTTCACGAATTACCCCGTAGATTTCTCGGATGTTCGCGGTCAGGAAATGGCCAAACGCGCTGTCATGGTTGCTGCTGCCGGCGCTCACAACTTACTTATGCTTGGACCACCCGGTTCGGGCAAGACGATGCTCGCCAAACGCATTCCGACTGTCCTTCCGCAACTCTCCCCCGGTGAGTCAATTGAGACAACACGAATTTATAGCTCTTGCGGTCGACTGAAACCTGGTCAACCGCTGCTGACAACTCGACCGTTTCGATCACCACACCACACGATCAGCGAAGCTGGACTGGTCGGTGGAGGGAGTACGCCAATGCCGGGTGAGATTTCCATGGCTCACAATGGAGTGTTATTTTTAGATGAGCTCCCGGAGTTTAATCGGAGAACACTCGAAGTTTTAAGACAACCACTCGAGGACTCCGTCGTCACCATTTCGAGGGCTCAACGTTCCACGACGTTTCCGTGTGATTTCATGATGGTTGCCGCGCTCAACCCCTGTCCTTGTGGTTATCGAAATGATCCCCGTCGCGACTGCCACTGTACGCCCCCACAAGTCGAAAAATACATGGGGAAAATATCCGGGCCTTTACTTGATCGAATCGATATCCACGTCGAAGTTCCGGCAGCAGAGTTCAAGGAACTTTCCTCCTCCAGGGCAGGAACCTCCAGCGCCGAAATCCGCGAAGGCGTCGAAAATGCGCGAAAGGCACAATTTGAGAGGTTTAATGGGGGTCACCTCAACTACAACGCTCAGATGTCCAGCAGACAGATTCGACAATTTTGCAAACTGGACAACGACTGCCTCAACATCCTCAGAATCACGGTTAACGACTTAGGTCTCTCCGCGCGCGCCCATGACAAAGTCCTCCGGCTCTCTCGCACCATCGCCGATCTTGACGCCTCAACCGAAATTCAGGTGCATCACCTTACCGAAGCGATCAATTACCGAATGCTTGATCGTGATGTTTGGAAATAGCTTACCCAACCACACTCGAAATTCCCGATTATGATTGGGGCATCCCGGCAAAGGGTTCCCCACTTTGCAGGTGCGAGAAACTGTTGTTCTGGTGGAATGTATGTTTTTAAAATATAATTCGTGGCATACGTTAGATTTAAAAAACGCACTTAAGCATGTGGCCTTCGGTTAAATAGAAATTTAGTCGAGTTTCATCTTAGCAAACAACCCGTCAATTGAATGGAATCAGGCATATGGCGCCCACGCAATCTAGTCCAGCCGATGCGACAATTACAAATTCAATGCCACCCTCAGGCGGGGTATCGGGTGAACCAATCGCTGAGGTGAAACTGTTAAATCGGGGGCTCACCACTCTACTCTCAATTTCCTTTCTAGGCGCTGCAAACGACAACATCCTAAAACAACTCCTAATTTTCATGGTTGTTGCTGGCGGTGTTTGGGTAAATGTACTAGGTAGTGGAACTCAGAGTTTCATTGCACTAGTACTCGCAATTCCGTTCATTCTCCTCTCTGGTTTCGCTGGTCAAATTGCGGACAAATACAGTAAACGCAAAGTTATCATGTGGGTAAAAACCGCAGAGATCCCAATCGCATTGACCGCCACACTTGGATTACTATTGGGAAGTTTTTGGATCTCCGTTTTTGCTTTATTACTCTTTGCAATTCAAAGTTCATTTTTTGGCCCAGCAAAATTTGGAGTTATCCCCGAGCTTGTTCCGGCTAAAAGACTTAGCCAGGCGAACGGCTTAATACTCGCTTTTACGAACGTCGGCGTTATTCTTGGTTCCGTGGCCGCCGGACCGCTGGCTGACATGTACTATCCAACGGTACTCGCTTCTTCAAAATCAGCGATTAGTGTGACTGCTTCCGCAGACGGAGAAACGAAAACCCAAGAACTGTCCGATGGAGAGACAGTTTTCGTACAACATCCAGACAAATCACCGAGTAGGTTACCCGTCGGATTAACCCTCATCGTTGTCGCAGCACTTGGATTTACAGCGACTTTATGGCTGCCAAAATTAAAACCAGCTTCACCCGATCGAAAATTATCATTCGACGTAATAAACAGTCACCGTGAAACGTTCAGGACTGCCGACAAAACGCTTCTTGTTGTTCTGGGTTCGTGGTCCGGTTTTTATCTGGTGGCAAGTCTGGCGTTATTGCTACTGCCAGAGTTCCGCTCCACCCTCGGAGTTAACAACACAAAGATGTCATACATTGTTGGACTTCTTGGAGTGTCGATCGCAGTCGGCAGTTGCTTCGCCGGATTCCTGTCGAGGGATAAAATTCGCCCCTATTTCTCGCTTGGAGGTGCAGCAGGAATGACAATCACATTTTTCTTGATGGGCTTACTACCGATCAGCTATTTAGGTCTCGCCTGTCTCGTATTCCTAATCGGTTTCTTTGCAGGATTTTACCTCGTCCCACTTCAGTCATTATTACAATATTTGGCGCCCGAAGGTGAGAGAGGTAGGTTTTTCGGAACAGCCAATGCACTTTCCTTTACTTTCGTTTCACTCGGAGCCATCATCTTTTTAGGATTTAAATCACTTGGATTTACCCCTGCCAATGTTGCCCTGTTTTGCGCGGGTATCGCACTCGTTGGCACGATCGTTGGCGGTATCGCAATGAAACGAATTCTCAGGGCAAGAGACGCCCATGAAGAATTAAATTCCAACGGTTAAGATTAGACCGGCCAATTCGACTCGATGCGGTCCAGCGCGTCGGTGAGAATGTCCCGAGTCGTCGCCAACGAGAGTCGAATATGGCCATTCGCTCCGGGACCAAACCAACGCGCGCTCCCAGGTACCACAGCCACCTTGGCATATTGCCTTAAATGTTCCGACAGTTCTTCGGCGCTCAATCCCGTATTTGAGATATCCGGAAAAAGTACGAACGTCGCCTCCGGTACTGAAACCGACACACCCGCGAGTTTCGAAATACGATTGCAGGCGAAATCTCGCTGCGATCGGAGGTGGGCGACAAAACCATCAAGCCACCGCGAGCAGTGCTTCCACGCTGCAATCGCCGCAACTTGAGATAATGTCGACGCCCCCAAACTTGTGTACGCAGCGCCGCTCTTTTCGAGAAATTCTGTAACGTGTTGTGCGTTTGGCAACGCGACAAAACCGATTCTCGCTCCAGCCAACCCAAACGACTTGCTCGTTCCCTGCAACAGAAGCGTCCGCTCGGCTGCACCTTCGAGCGACAGCATCGAAATATGACCATCGAGTGAGAAGACAATATCCGACCAAATTTCATCTGCTAAGATCCAAAGATCATATTTTTGCGCGAGTTCCAAAATCCGTCTTAACTCCGGTTCTGTAAACACTCGACCAAGCGGATTGTGCGGCTGGCAAACTCCAATCATCCTAGTCCGAGGACTTATCAAACTCTCAAATTTATTCCAGTCAATTTCCCCCGTGGCGGTCAACGCGAACCGAGTCGTTTTTGCTCCCGCCTTTTCCGCGGCGTGCGAAAATAAAAAATCCACAGGGTCAAAAATTAACATCTCGTCATCAGCATCGAGATAAGCCCTCGCTAAAGCGACCATTCCAGAAGCGGCGGAATCGATTGCGACGATTCGGTCAGCCGAGAGTTCGATGCCGTCTCGGTGACGAAAGCGAATCGCTGCAGCCTCGCGAAACTCAGGCAGTCCAGCAGGAGGCCCATAGGAAAGATAGCCGGCCCGAAGGTATTCTACCAATGATTCTCGAATTGGTTCGGGAATCGGGAAATCTGGGTCAGCCGCAGTCAAAGGAATGGTTCCCTCAGGCAACTCCGCCCATCTTTGGTTATAGGCTCTCTGACGCAATACCTGTTTATTGATCTCAGTGGGGGAAAATTCGTTTTGAGAGAATTCACTCATGCAACAGCCAAACTAGCGGAACGGGGCAGGGCCGTCATCCTACCCGAAAGAAATTCCCGTTCAAGCGTTCTGCCAGCTTGCAAATGTCGATTCGCCGTCGCGGCACTTTCCACACAGAACTGATCTATCGCATCGCTCATTGTTGAGTGGCAACGAAGAGCTTGCCCAAGATTGACTGCGTCAACCAGCGCGGCGTTTGCACCTTGACTGGTAAAAGGAAGACACGGATGGGCGGCATCACCGACAAGCAAGACGTTATCACGGCTCATTTTGTCCAAAGTAACAGCATCGCATGTTCTCCATCGATGCACCGCTTGAGAACTACGAATTCGAGAAGTAACCGCAGAGGGTAAATTAGTCAAAATCGTTTCCAATAGCTCATCGTCAGATTGTTGCTCGCGGCACCATCTTTGATGATCGAACTGCACCCATACCACCTCTTGACCGGGACCAGCCGGCGCTATTCCAGCCGCCAAGCCTTGTTCTGGTAAGTGTATTTTTCGCACCGTCTCTGAGGATAAAAAACTGCCTTCGGCCGTCGGAACCAAGGCAACAAATTCCTGAACCTTTCCCATGCGAATTTTGAAATCTGGCGCTACGAATTGACGCACTACTGAATGCACACCGTCGGCACCCACGATCAGATCCGCCCTGCGGATTTTGCCGTCGTGGAATTTCACAAATGAACCTGACTCGTCTCGATCAACACACATCACTTTAGAATCGTGACACAGTTTTATTCCCTTTGAAAGGAACAACGCATTAACCAGCGCGTTGCGGGGCAAGCAGACACAGTTCGTGAGCATTTCACTGTTATTTATGCCCCCGACCCTGGTTCGGGCGAATTTAATTTCCGTACCTTTCCTCAACAGGTCACGTTTTAATCCCATCGATTCCAATGCCCGCAACCCATTTTCCATCAAGAGTAAGGCATGGCCTTTTGAAGCGGCGGCCGGTGATTTCTCGTGCAGCTCGACTTGCCAGCCCAATTGATTCAGAGTCCTTGCTGCAGCCCAACCGGCGACCCCGCCACCGATCACCACGACAGTCTTTGAATTAATACCGCCCCAAGGTTGGTCGCCATAAGAATTCGACGGGCTTCGCGTCTTGCGTTGAAGTCGGATCATGTAATTTAGTCTCGGGTGGCGAGGGAGGGGGAAGGGGGCAGGGTTGCTGTCGTTAATCTGGTTGCAATAGCCGTGCCAACCGCCAGTGATTCAGCCAATAATCCCAAAAAGCAAGGTTTTTTAGGGGTTTTGACCACCAATTTACGATTCCGCCAAATCTCTCCCCCAATCAAAGAGTCTCAATTTGTGACAAGCTGACTAATAACGAGACGGCTACACCAAGGCACTCCACCACTCTGTCGTATATATTGCCCCATGACGGCATTCAATTTTCGCTGCTCCCTAAAGGAAAAATTAAATGAGCGAGTAACCGAATTCCACACTCGTCTATCGCCAACACTGCTTTGCCACGCCTTTGAAAAACCCAGTCCGTCACCGCCCCAAGGCCAATCCACGCAACCACATTCTTAACAGCCCCAGCGCCATGTCATTATTGCCAATCAAGCCTGCAAACCCACGATTCCTGCGTCCTTCATTGACGCTTTTGATGATCGCGGTAACCTGGCTATCGATGCTCTCTCCGCAACTCTGCAGCGCGGAACAACCAAACATTCTCTTTATCGCGATTGATGATTTGAATGACTACATTTCACCGCTTGCCAATCACCCCGGGATCGTGACGCCCGGGTTTGAGAGACTCGCTCGACGTTCCACCGTGTTTACCAACGCACACTGCGCTGCGCCGGCATGCCACCCTTCGCGTGTCGCAGTCATGACCGGTGTCCATCCTTCCCAATCAGGCATCTATAGAAATCTTTTCGGTGCCCATGGGCCACGCTGGCGGGACGAATCACCAGAATTAAAAAACGCCGTCGTGTTATCACAACACTTTAGAAACAACGGCTATTATTCCGTTGGCGGTGGAAAGATTTTTCATTCACTGCAGTGGACGCCGGGGGACTCTCAAAACGACCCGAATGCTTGGGATGAATATCGAGGTGATCCGCTTGACCCCATCTCCAGTGACTGGCCTCGTCCAAAATTCACTCAGAATCAGAATACTGGTTTTCAAGGTAAGCGCCCGCTAAACAATCATTTATTCGGGGCCGCGATTATTGACAATGTTGAGGAACAAGCGTTCGGTGACCATCTAGTCGCGGACTGGGCGATCGAGCAACTAAACCGAAATTTTGATAAACCATTATTTCTCGCCGTCGGGCTATTCCGTCCCCACATTCCGTGGGAGGTTCCTAAACGCTGGTTTGACCTATATCCAATCGACAGCATTCAACTTCCCGATATCCAGCGTGGGGACCTCAAGGACTCGCATGACCACGGTCGAAGACACTGGCACAAATGGGTTGAAGATAACGATCAATGGAGCAAACTAATGCAAGGTTATCTGGCCAGCATCAGCTATGTCGACCATCAACTGAATCGAATTCTCGACGGACTCGAATCATCTCCCAAAGCAAAAAACACGATTATCGTTCTTTGGTCGGATCATGGATTTCACATTGGAGAAAAAGAGAATTGGGAAAAATTTGCTCTCTGGAATCAGACCACCCGAGTTCCCCTGTTCGTCTCCTTGCCCGCGCGCTATAAAAAGAGCGGATTCTCGAGTCAGGCTCGCACGAACCAACCGGTCACGCTAACGGATATTTACCCCACGCTTTGTGACCTCGCCATGATTTCAACTCCGAAGCAATGCAGTGGTAATTCGTTCGTGGAGCAATTACGAAATCCCGCGTCCGTACGGTCACATCCTGCGTTAACCTCGTTTTACTTTCATCGTGAGAGCGAGGCATCCCATGCAATATCGGGCACACGATTTCGCTACATCCAGTACGGAAATGGATTTGAAGAACTTTACGATCTACAAAACGATCCCAACGAATTTATAAACCAAGTTGACAACCAAAATTTTACGTCAATCAAGAACAAACTCAAAAACTCAATTCCCAAAAAGGCATCGGTTAACCGTTTAGTGCCGACTGATTCAGCGTTTCACCGTGGCCGCTCCGGTAAAAACCCGAAACAGGACCGAAAGTAATCGGCGTCGAATCTGCGTCTGGGCAACTCTTCCAATCCCCGCGATTCCTTCATCGCAGCTCAAAATTGGCTCCGCCCCAATCTCAGTCGCTTGGGTTTGGGAGTACCTATTCAAGAATACTTGACTCCAAAGCGCATCGGTCTGCGATCAAACTGACAACACAACGTTTGAAGCACCGATACCCGAACTCAGTTTTCTCCGAGATTTTGAGGCATTTCTAAAAATCTAATGATTGGCACAATTACTGCTTTAAATACTCATCAGTGGAAATGAATCCGGTTTGGAGACCAGTCTCATTCGCCATGTAATATTTCATTCACCAATCCCCGGGAAACCTGAAATGAATTTCAAATCTACCAGCGGAGCAATCCGTGCCGTCTGTTTCGCATTTTTTGCCGTCATCGGCATCTCACTGTTCGCCGACCCTGCTCAGGCACAGAGTTGTCGCTACGATCGAGGTTACGGTTCCTATAGCAGTCCTGGGCTCTCTATTGGATTTAGCTCGAACAGCTACAATCGTTATGGCAGTGGTTTCAGCATTGGCTATTCAACCTACCGACCCACTTACCGACCCCAAAGGTCTTACCATGACACCTCGCATTACGACTACTACCCAAACCGGGTAATTCGCCATCAAAACCACTATGACTATATTCCTGGACACTATCGGCGACACAACACAGGTCATTGGCACCGATAGGTTTCACCTACACTTCGTTGAATCTGAGAATCAGTCCAAGATTAATTCATGGGCTGATTTTTTTTATCCAGATTGATCCATGAGAATTTCAAGCTTGAGGATCGAGGTTTTTGAATTGCCCTCGCTCAACGATCAATCACTTCGCCCAACCGCTCACTCAATCGATTCCATGCCCTCTCAAACTCCGCTTAAACAAAGGCGAAGCAAAACGCCAGGAACCGCGCCAGTTCATTGGTTCCTTCGAGGAATGCTAGGCGGCGTACTTCTTATCACTGCATGTAATGCGGGATCCTATTTCTTTCGAACTCAGAGCGTGGCTGACCTCATCGACGGAAATCAAAATGTTACAGAATCCTTAGGATTTCCAGTACGTGTTTGGCTGGAAGACAGCTATCCAAGTCATCCTCAGGCCGGTTTTGATTTTTCTGCAGCAGGAATTAATCTATGCCTGGGAATCTTGATTGGATCCGTATTTGGAGCAATTGGCATTAGGTTCCGCCGCCCGCTGAACCAAAAAATGGCCGATTTTGAGAAGAAAAATTCGACTTCACGATCGAAAGGGTATCAGTTTTCAATCATCGGATTGTTGTTATTGACAACTCTCATTGCGGTGTTGACGTCGACCATCATCAATTATTTAAAAACACCGCAGCTGTTGCTTGTGATCTATTTTGCTGGGCCAGCGATTTTACTCGGTCTGGCAATGATCCCCCGTGGGATGCACTGGAGATCCCGGGTTGTGATTCTTGCAATCGCCGAAGTCGGATTGATTGGGATGGCAATGTGGTATGGCCACACAATGGGAGTTCCAACGGAGCGCGTAATGCTTGGCATTTTTGTCGGCTGGACATCCCAAAGTGGGATCTTTGCATTCTTAATCACGATGGGGCTTTTAATTCACATGGTGGTTCGAGAATCATCATTTGAAAAAAAAGACAACGACAGTAACGTCTCCACGCTCACTTGAGCCGCTTGATGATGTGCCACCCGTAAGGACTCTCCGAAGGCTGGTATTCGGCCATCCCAATCTCGTCCACTTCCAGCGAAAAACCGACATTACCGAACCCCTTCACCAAACCTGTCCGTGGTCGAACCCAACTTGACTGATCCTTACCTTCCATAAAAACTTTTTGATCATAGTTTGCCATGTTGTAAATTCCGGGAGGGCTATCGTCCGTAAATTCCTCGACCAATGCATCGAAGTCTTCACCAGACTTAGCTCTCTCGAGAACCTCGTTCGCCAACCGTTGAGCCCCATCTTGATTTCGCCGAATCAGCTTACTCCCACCAGGCAGCGCCCCTTCAAAACTGATCAAAATATGCTGAATCGAAACATGACTCGGCTCACCGTTTTCGAGCGTTGTCTTCTCAATGCGTACCGGAGGAAGGCCCGGCTCTTCCGAGAGCGGCGACGGAACACCTCCTTCACAACCCAACAATAAACAACCAACTAATATGATCTGCAAATACTTCATCGTTTGACTCGTTGCGTAAAATTTCATTGGGTTTAAACTTCGAATTCCATTATTGATCATGGCGTCGATAGAACTGGCTTAACCGACCGGGCGAAACGCCAATCCGATAGGCTCCACAAACCATCCAGTTTCGAATGGTCTGCCAGACCAGTCCACCTCTCACCCATCGACGCGGCGAGACAATCGTTGGCCCATCTAGCATTAGTGGTCTGCCATGTTTTCGCAATGTCCGCGAAATCTGAAAATCTTCCATCAAATCGATTTGAGGGAAGCCACCAACTAAGTCGAACTTACCACGACTTATGAAAAATGCCTGATCTCCATAGATCAATCCTTGCCATTTTACGCGCATCTCATTCCCCAACTCTAACCAACGGTAGACGAAGCTATCATGGTTTACTCGCTGCCGAAATGCGCCGAACTCAGACGCCGACGAATCTATCGCGTTTTTAATTTGGGAACAGGCATCTGTCGCAAGCCAGTTGTCGGCGTGAAGAAAAACTAGAATGTCGCCGGTCGAATGTTTTGCCCCCTGATTCATCTGGACAGCACGACCCGATGGGGATTCCACCAACTGGCAATGACATGAGGCCGCCTCAGCCAAGGTTCCATCAGTACTTCCACCGTCGACCACGATCACTTCATCTGCACCGGCGGACCACGCGCGCTGGATGGACTGACGAATCAGCTCTATTTCATTTACAACGGGAATTACAATGGAAATTTTCACGTGGACAAAAGCCAATATTCGGGATCGGCCAAGACAAAGTGTATTTAACCGGTAGAGCGAACCTTCAGAATACGCCGCCGCTCAGCAATATAAAAGTAGACAACTGGCGAATCAGCTGATGCTAAAATTTCCTAGAGCTTAAATACGTCCGTTATCAAATAAAAAAACGCACTTACCCAAGTGGGCAAGCGCGTTGAATGACTAGAATCTGTTAATTATCTACTTCTTATCGAGTGTTGGAGCGTCAAGGCCCGCAGTTCGCACCTTAGGATTCCGCACAAACTTTTCGACACTGGCTACTGAATTGTAACCGCTTAAAAACTTCCGCGTCCATTTACCATTCTTTTTCTCAAACAGAATGAGTTGTGGTACGCCTCGAGAACCAATCAACTGGCGAGCGACCGCGGACTCTTTGTCGAGATCAACGTTGGTGTAATGAAATCCCTTAAACGCCGATTTCTCTATCAGCCGAGGGATAGTGTTCTTCTTCATCGACTGGCACGGCGGACACCATTTTGCGGTTACTAAAACTAGCAGCGGCTTGTCGCCTGACTGAGCATTCTTGTACGCCGTAGCGTAATCGAGTGACTGTTGAGCATTAACGTTTTCGACTGCCAACAGAACCAATGCAGCCGACAGTAAAAATAAGACTTGCTTCATTTCTTCCTCCATCCATGAGGTGAATTGCCAGAGTAACTTTGCCCGGCTCCGGTTTAAATGATCCGCGGGGTGTCTACCGATGTTATTTTTTGTTATCGACTTCTCATGGGCGCGTAGACCGAATCAAATTCTCTGGAAGACCGACATTTCACCTTCATATTTTTCGTTCCACAGCGTTACCCTTACGTTCATAAATTCCCACATCACTGGCGAGGCAGACCCGCCGGATCGGCACGAATTGGAAGGTTGTAATGGATTTCTAAATTGTCCCGACCGCTCTGCAATGGAGGAAAAGTACGGCGCTATTCCATGCAATCCGAACCCAAGTGTGGGATTCTCCAACAGAACCGTCATTCCCGAATCAATCCGAGATGGCGTTACAAATTCTCATCTCATTGAAAAATCAATCATTCTCGAGTCCTCCCAAGATTAAAACGATGAAGTATTTCTTTTGGGATTTCGACAAAGAGTTGATACAATTCACGCTGTCGTAGTTACCAAGTTGCACCAAGCCCAACTGAAAATTCACAATGAAACTGCGAGTTGGCCTTATTGGACTTGGTGATCAATGGAAAGTCAGGCATCGCCCCGCACTCATGGCGTTGTCCGATCGGTTTGACGTCCATGCCATTTGCAGTGAGGTTGCTGAAAAATCGATACAGGCAGCCAAAGAATTTGACGCCATCCCGATGGATGGATTTCGGGCGATGGTGGAACGGGACGACATTGATGCCGTATTAGTTTTATCGCCTGACTGGTACGGCCCGATTCCTATTCTGGCAGCCTGTGAAGCAGGCAAAGCCGTCTACAGCTCAGCCGCATTAGATGTGTCCGAAGGACAGGCGTTAGAAATCAGGCAACGAATCGAAGCGTCAGGCGTCGCGTTCATGGCCGAATTACCCCGTCGCCACGCCCCGGCAACAATCCGACTCAAAGAGTTGATGGCTACCCGACTCGGACCGCCTCGGCTCTTATTCTGCCACGAACGAATGCCAATGGAAAGCCAATCCAATTCTTTGCGGCGCGGCGAATACTGCCCGCTTGCGTGGCGACATCTCATGGAACTGGTAGACTGGTGCCGGTACCTCGTCAATTCCGATCCCACTTCGGTGATTAGTGCGATACATGAACAGCATGACGATAAAACTGATTTGTTTTATCAAATGGTTAGCCTCCAATTCCCTCCTAATGAGATTGATGGTCCCCAAGGGAAAACCACAGGCTTCGCACCACAAGCACAACTGAGCGTCGGACATTATATCCCCCAACGTTGGCCAGACGCCCTGTCGTTCAAACGCCCGGCTTCGGTTCAGGTTTGTTGTGAAAACGGAATGGCGTTTATCGACCTCCCCTCAAACCTTGTTTGGTTTGACGACGCTGGGCAACATACCGAATCACTAGAGTCCGAACGGGGCGTTGGCGAGCAGATGCTCGACAGATTCTATCGCGCCGTGACCAGCTTAATTCGCAAAACGACCGACCCCGAAGACGCTTACCGCGCAATGAAAATTGTCGTTAGTGCCAACGAAAGCTCCAAGGTAAACCGTCGCGTCTCGATTAATTACGACGATTAAGCATAACGATCAATTCCCACCGAGCGTGATCTTGCATCGAGAACAGACCTGGTAATTTTTACGCACTAACAAACCGATCGGGCCAAAGATACATGTCGTTAATAACAAGACCGTCAATATCGCCCAGCCCATATTAGACACCTTCGACTTAAACTGGGGAGGATTAGTCGTTCGGCAGAAAGGACAGCAAAAAACCACTGGCTGGACCCGTGGTGCTTCGACGGGTGAAGCATAGGCAGATTGATACGTCTTCTGATTTGAGCGGTCGTCAAATTCTTCAATTTTAAAAGAATCGACCGCCCCTTCCGTCGTCTTGGATCCACCTCTCGGGAGTATCGGTTGAGAATCCGCATGATCCCCGACGAAGGGAACAGTCACATCTACGTCGCCAACCGTTTTGGACCGCCCCAGAGAATCACGCTCTCCATCGGCCGCAGAATTATCAGCCTCCGGCGCAATTAATTTGAAACGGTGCGAGCAGTGTGGACAAGCGACATCATATCCAACCCTGTCGTTTCCCGTCTGCATGACCGTTTGGCACCGCGGGCAGGTAAAGCGAACTTTTTCCAATTAAATACCCCTCGAGACAAGTTCATCGCATTGAATACCTATTCGGGGGATGTTACGAAAAATTGGAGAAAATAAATTCCTCAATCCGATTTTTGAATCGGATTTTCAAAATCCTCGCACTCAAACCCACGCCTACTCTATTCGGCGTTGCTGCCCATAAGGATTTTTGCTCTCAGGCAATTGTTCCACCGAAACATCGGTAGCTTCAGCGACCAACAGCAACGTCGGTTCACTCGTCTGAACATCCAACTGGACCTCAGATAAAGGACGTTCCTTACCAAAGAACTTGCCAAGCGGCCCCGCAAGAATAGCCGGAAGAAAAATCAAATCGCCAACCAACGCCGCAGCTAACAGAAATAGCATCAACACGCCAAACCGTTGCGTTGGCGTAAAAGTACTCAAGGCGAACGCCGCCAGCCCCAGCCCACCAATCAATGTCGTCTGAGTCATTGCGGTCGCAACTCTTGAATAGGCCACCTTGATCGCTTCCTTCCGCCGGTACCCTTGTGCAAGGGCATTACGATACCAGTTCAGAAAGTGAATCGTATCATCCACCGCAACGCCCATCGCAACACTTGCGGTCATCATTGAACCGATGTCAACGAGAAAACTGTCTACACTGCCACCAAACCAACTATTCATGTGCCCCATGAATCCGAAAATGATAACCACGGGAAAGACGTTGGGAAGCATTGCTGCCATACCGCCTCGGACATTAAGTAAGTTACGGGGTCCCCACGGAGAACGCCAGTCTCGCAACAAGAGCATCATGACAATTGAAATCATCACAAATGCGAGGCCAATACTCTGGATCAAACTCTCAAGAAGGGACCGCTGAGCTTTGTATACAATCGGGACAATTCCGGTATACATCGCCGTCACATCAATTTCTTTGCCACCCTTATCTTTGAGCTCTTTGGCTGTCTTCATACCAGGGAGCGGTAGTTTTGTTTCAGGGTCAACATCGAAGCGATGCGCACGGAAATCGACCAATTTTGCGGCAGCCGTGTCAGATTTTGCAATCACTTCCTCCACCACATCGTAACTTGGTATTTTATCGATACGGACGATGCAGTCGAACTGGTTGATGAAATTGAGGTTGTTGAGGTTTCTAGCCTCCGATTTCTCTTTCTCTAAATCGCCTTTACTTTGGGAGGCACCCTGAAAGATACTTCCATCGTTGATCCAAAAATATTTCTTTTTCGCTTTTCCCGGTTGTTTCCCATCCTTGAATCCACGATTTTCCAGAAGCGACTTTAGGGTCTGAGAATAAATCCTCGACTGGTCAATAATCTCACCAAGCGACCTCCCATTGGTCACCTGCATGCGGACATCCTGTGCCTCGCCTTGGGGGTCCGGACCAATCAGTAACACACTGGCACTCTCGAGAGATTCAATCCCAGAGCCCGCCTGGAGCTTTCTGAGAATCGTGGTCCGATCCCGGTAGGCCGCCATGATCGGCTCAACGACAGACTTCAGATCGTTGACAAACTGACCGTAATCGACGTTGTTTAACGCAGCCAAACGAATGCTGACCCGCCACAATTCTCTCCCTGCTCGATCGGGGTCGGCAAGATCCCTCTCTCGGTCATTCCGCTTCAGATTAGACTTACCAACCTCCGCCAAATACGCCTGTGCCAACATGTCGTCGCGTTTACTGTACAACTGCGAGCTATAACTTTTCCGTTCAATCGACTCTTCATCTGACTCAATCCGATATAGCGGAGCGAACACGTCCATCGACATTCCCGAACCAACAATGCCCATCCCGTCTGGACCAAAGTAAAACTCGAGTTGCTCTCTGACGCGCTCTGATAATTCCATTCGCTCCAGCATGGAATACTTGAGGTCGTATGCCATTCGCTGCTCGTCGCTGAACACGAGGGTGAACTCCTCAGCAGGTTCTCCGTCACCGTCCTTCGCAACTGCCGCCAACTGTTCGGCTTTCAGTTGAGCCAAATAAGGCTCTTTTTGTGCACTCAAATCAACACCGATCGGTATTTCGGCCGGTACTAATTCACCAAGATTTTCCTCCATCCACGCATAATCGTGAAGGATCTTTGCGTCTTTATCGAAGAGCTTGAGCAGATGCACCGATGTCTGAATCTTGGTCGCACCTACGGCGAAAAAGACCAGCATGATCAAAGACACAACGGTGACAATCGCATGGTGGTCCACCACCCAGTTGCCAATGTGATCCCACATTCGTGCAACCGCGGCAGTCAGACTCGACCCGCTCTCTAACTCTTTCTCTTTCTTGTCTCGCTTTTTGTATCCCGGTTTCCAAACCGTCAGAGCGCTTGGCAGGTAAGTAAACAACAACACAACCGTAGCCATCGTCGCGATTGCAGAAAACAGACCAAATTTGTAAATCGGCGTGAGGCTACTTGTCGTTAGCGAAATCAGCCCTAGGGCAGTCGTGAATGCCGCAAGCGTGCAAGGAAACAAACTGTGCTTTACGGCAGTTTCTACCGCTAAATCGGGGCCGTCTTCGTAACACGCATCGCGATAATAATTGACGATGTGAACTGCACTTGAGAGCGCCAACACATAAACCAACGAAGGCATCGACATTAAAATCGCATCCATCGTTTGCCCACCGAACCAAACAAACGACAAACTCGAAATCGCCGCAGTCCCCCCAACGAAGAACAACATCATCGCGACGCGAATACTGCCAAAACTGAAATATGCAAGGCTAAACCCAATGATCAAGGATAGACCGACCAGATTAAAAAGCGTTTTTGTGCCTTCTTCATCAATCGCAACATTGTCGCTTGGCGGTCCGCCAATTCGCAAGTTGGCAGCTTCAATACCGCACTCGCCCGTTGCCAATTCCAGGATACGACCCCTGGTTTTTCCGAGCATGGGTCGACCCACCGCACGGGCGAGTTCATTAATTACCGGTTCGTTCAACGTGACAATGAAACATGTTTGACGGGCAGGAGGTTCAATTTGCAGCTTGTACCACATCCAATACCAGACCTCCAACTTTTTCGTGGAGGTTGCATCTTTTAATTTCCCTAAATCGCCGTCAAAATCTTTGCTTAATTCCTCTGCAATGAACTCATCGAATACTTCACGATGCAAGTCTGTCGAACGAAGCTGTTTTCGCAGCGGCTCATCAACTTGAGCCAATAATGAATCGAAAGTCCAGGTAAAGTCCTTGGATGGAGTTGGCCCGTAAAGCGATCCCGTCAGCCGTTTGTGAGCTTCGATCTTCGCCTCAATTGTGC
This sequence comes from Mariniblastus sp., assembly GCA_028823415.1. GTDB lineage: Bacteria > Planctomycetota > Planctomycetia > Pirellulales > Pirellulaceae > Mariniblastus. Next base: position 16,186 of record JAPKBL010000021.1, on the reverse strand, counting down.
TCAAATCGTTTTCACTAAGGCCGCCGATGCGCAACGTTCCATTCGGGCCTGCCATTTGCTCAAAAACATCCGGCCCCGAAATTACAGACTGGAACGGTCGACAGCAGAGTTTATCAGGATCCTCGTAGAACTCGTTTTCGATGCCTTTGACATCATCTGGCGGTGCACCAAAGGTACGAATGAACTTACCCGATGCCTTATTCTTCCCTTTAAGGATACGTTCGAAAAAACGCTTGCCACCTTCGACAACGTTGTTTTGACCTTCCCATTGATACAATTCACCACGACGGTTAATAAAGTACCATTTTCCATTTCGACCTCGAAGCCACTTCTCTTGATGCTCGCCCCAGTCTTCATGGAAATTTCCATCGTAAAGCAAGCCTAGTTCATCGCCTTTACGATGGGCCTCTAGCTCTTCATCGTTTTTGTTTTCATATTCTTGAGACTCCTCCCGTAACTTGCTCAAGAAATTTATGTACCTCGCATCGCCTTCTTTACACCATGGGCCGCTGACACAAACGAACTGATCGCCGCCATAAAAATATTTCCGAAACTCTTCCAGTTCCTTCGTTTCGGTGTAATGATCCGGCAGCCAATCCGCGACATTGTTCTGCATGTCGCTGAGACCAAGACGGGCACCGCGCAGAGCGAACGGCAGTAAAAAAAAGACAGTGCATAACAGCACCATCGCTACGCTTCCAAATATTGGAACGTGGAGCGAGAAAAAACGCTTAGTCATAAATGAGTTTCGGGTCTGACGAAATACGCCCCACCCGCAATAAACCGATTAAATGAAACGCCTCAAGGCAGCCTAAGAGTACCGAGACGGGCCTTCCGCGTCCACGTCAATGAGATCGAAAAGGATGATTGATAGCGTTCAAAACCACCTGAAAAGCAAAGGTGTGCGGATCATCAGGGTTAAGATTGTGCTTCCCCAAACCTCTTTGAATTTCATCGGCCATCGATGGAAATCAACGAAAGCAACAGACGCAAACCCCGCATTCTGCCTAATCAGACTCGTTGAGACGCTGATTCCTAGGCAGCTTTCCAGCTTCTCGACTCCAGTTCGCCAAGCGAGAACCAACCACCGATTCACCTAAAGCCGGAAAATTCGAGAGCTATCCCCCCTCAGATCAATCTAAACCCGCCCGATAGAGGTAATTCGCCTGATCCGATTTTAGTCAGATCAGGTTTTTGCTTTGAAATCATGAAACTCTGACTAGATGGGCGCGCTTGGCCCCCAGCCATAGAAATGGGAGTAGGTACCCGAGGCTCCGCCAATCAGCAAGCAAGCCAGCAAAACTAAGACCGGGATCAGTAATCCTTTGCCCTGCAGGAATCCGAAAACAATGCACCACAAAAAAGCAGTGGCGAGACAGGCGATGCCATGCCCCGCCCTCGATCGAAACGCGACAATGGTAATCCAGAATCCCATCGCACAGTAAAGTACCGTCGAAGCAATAAAACTAACCGACGATGATGCCAAGACTTCCGTAATAGATTCCATCATAAAAATAACAACCATCGCGGCACTGATCAGGATGATGGCGACAATCATTCCAACCGCGGCGATGAGATAGGACTCAGAACCGTCTCCAAAATTTTGCCCCTCCGAGGTGACCGGCATATCTTCAATGTCTCTTTCTGCCTTTGCCATGATGCGTTCTGCATCGGACATCGTCGAGTCCGAGTTCGCGGCATCGAAATCGTCATCGTATGCCTCGGTTTTTAGCATTTCTCCGGTTTCGACATTGAAACCGCATTCCACGCAGACCACAGCATTGGGTGACAACTCGGAGGCGCAATTTTCACAGATTGGCCCGCGGACAACCGAGCGAATGTTCTGTTCATCGAGAAGATCCAAAAGCGGATTGTGAGCCGCAGAGACTACCGCAGGTTGCCGCGAGGGGCTTTTCGACAACTGCCCCACCGCTTGAATTACGAGGGGTTCCTTGCATTTCGGGCATTTAACCCGCCTTCCAGCCAATTCGTCTTTTGCCTGAAAACCAGCACTGCATTTTCCACATCGTACTTTAATCGCCATTTTTCGCCTTCGATTGAGCTGTCTCAATTCCGTCCAAGAGCCGGGTTACCACCGACGACTTCTATTTTGTGGTGCGAACGAGTTTTGGCAACCGCACCACCCATTATGCGCTGTCAAAAACCGACTTTTTCGAAAATACAATTTTCAAGGAGGGAAATAGCCCGAACTGGACGTTGCCAGCCGCAAATCAAGACTTTTCCGACCCCTGAGCCGTATAAAACCACCCAAAACATAGGGGTAAATCGAATACGTCCGGCCGCCATTTTGCCAGCAGAGCCCCTATTTCCACCGTCTATCGCCCGATAATCACCTCTGTATGACCAAAAACGTGGCAACCGTGTGCTGCTGCCGATGGCTCAACATTTTTCGGTTGGAAGTCCGGGGTCGCTCTCTAAGGTCGTCGTGTAAGACCAAGGACAAACCAAACACCGCCGGTGTTTTCTGCCAATCTGCCAATCTGTCACGAACGCCTCGACGAGCCACCTCACCGATGTGCCAAGGAGGGCGAATAACGAGTTGAGCGTTGAAAGACTTACTCCCTTTCGTATTCTAATTTTTAATTATCGGATTGGAAATCCGACCAAAAGGCCATTTTTCCGAAGCTTCTTTGAGTACTCAGATTTTCTTGTCCAGTTTCCGCAAGTTTCATCGACAGTTTGTTTGAATTGGCGCGCCAGTTGCCTAGTAGGAGATATTCATTTTTGATTCCGCAAAAATGTCAGGCTTAAGGTGCGGTTGAAATGGGCTCTCGCGAGACAGCTCTAAATTATCCGAATCAAAATCAGCCTGAAACAATAAATGGTCTGCTAAGAAAAATCAGGAGTTCGATCGATGGCCGTGACTGCGAAGAAAAAAGCGAAAAAGACAGCTAAAACAACCACGCTTCAACCATTAGGTGAACGCATCGTGGTTGAGCGAGAATCCTCGTTGGAAACAACAGCTGGAGGCATTGTGCTTCCTGGATCTGCTCAGGACAAACCTTCTCGGGGTACAGTAATTTCCGTCGGAGAAGGCCGAGTCCTTCGAGATGGAACACGCAGCCCGCTGCAAGTGAAACCTGGAGACGTTGTCCTGTTTACCTCCTATGGTCCCGACGAAATCAAATTGGGAGATGACGAGTACCTACTCATGCGAGAGGACGATGTCCTTGCAGTCATCGAGTAATTCTCAGTCGGAACCACGAACTTAACTACAAATCAATAAACGATACAACTTAACCTGAAATCAGGAGTTTTTTACGATGGCAAAGATGATTGCTTTTGAGCAGGAAGCCCGTGAGGCTATCCGACGCGGTGTCTCTAAATTGGCACGAGCGGTCAAAGTGACACTTGGTCCTAAAGGCCGAAATGTTATTCTTCAAAAGAGCTTCGGCTCACCAACGGTAACCAAAGACGGCGTCAGCGTTGCAAAAGAAATTGAACTGGAAGACACCTACGAAAACATGGGTGCTCAAATGGTTCGCGAAGTTGCCAGTAAAACCAGCGACGTTGCTGGCGACGGCACGACAACCGCCACCGTGTTGGCCGAGGCAATCTTCAACGAAGGCCTTAAAGCTGTGACGGCCGGTGTTAACCCCATCCAAATGAAGCAGGGCATCGAAGCTGCCGTCAGCGACATCTGTGACAAGCTGACCGACATGTCGATCAAGATCAAAAATAAGAGCGAAATGTCCAACGTTGCTTCGATCGCTGCCAATAACGACAGTGAGATCGGTGAACTTCTTGCGTCTGCAATGGAGAAAGTCGGTAAAGACGGTGTGATTACCGTCGACGAAGGAAAAAGTCTTTCCACCGAAGTCGAGTGGGTTGAAGGAATGCAGTTTGACCGCGGATACCTTTCGCCTTACTTCGTTACCGAGTCGGGTGCCATGGAATGCGTACTCGAGGATGCCTACGTTTTGGTATTTGAGAAAAAAATCACCAACATTAAAGATCTGGTTCCGTTGCTAGAGCAAGTTGTGCAGCAGGGCAAGCCACTGCTGATCATCGCCGAAGATGTCGAAGGCGAAGCCCTCGCGACTCTCGTGATCAACCGTCTTCGAGGTACTTTCAATTGCTGTGCAATTAAAGCTCCCGGCTACGGTGACCGCCGCAAAGCGATGATGGAAGATATTGCAATCCTCACCGGTGGCAACGCTATTTTCGAAGCCCTTGGAATGAAGCTCGACCAACTTGGACTTACCGAACTTGGACGCGCCAAGAAAGTTATCGTCGGAAAAGATGCGACGACCATCATCGAAGGTGCCGGCAAAAGTGGAGAGATCAAAGGCCGAATCGATCAGATCCGTCGTGAGATTGAAAACACAACAAGCGATTACGATCGTGAGAAGCTAGAAGAACGCCTTGCGAAACTCGCCGGCGGTGTAGCCAAAGTCAATGTCGGTGCTGCAACCGAAAGCGAAATGAAAGAAAAGAAGGCTCGTGTTGAAGATGCACTTCACGCGACGCGTGCTGCGGTTGAATCCGGTATTTTACCCGGCGGTGGCGTTGCTGTCCTTCGTGCTTCAAGCTTGGTTTCTCCAGCCGAAGGCATGACCGATGACGAACTCACAGGCTACAACATTGTGGTCAAGTCCTGCCGTTCGCCCTTGCACATGATCGCAACCAATGCCGGTCAAGATGGCGGTATCGTCTGCGAAAAAGTTCTCGGCGGAAAAGCCAACTTCGGCTACAACGCGTTAACTGACGAGTACCAGGACCTTGTAAAATCAGGCGTTATCGATCCAGCCAAAGTCACGAAAACAGCGCTGGCCAACGCAGCCAGTGTTTCTATCCTGCTTTTGACCAGCGATGCACTTATCGCCGAAAAACCAAAAGCAGGCAAGGGACACGGACACGGTGGCGATCACGACATGTATTAATCAATCGCTTCTTTGACCTCCGGTCATTGACTGCGTCACCCAAGGCAAGGCATTTCGATGCCAACGCTTCGCCGGTGTAAAACATTAGAAAAACGCCGACCAATTTTGGTCGGCGTTTTTTTGTAGCTAACCGGTAAACCATCCGTGACAAAACTGTGTTAAGATCAACCACCGATTTTTCTCGGCGGCCTCCTATCACCAATTGGAACTGATCCCCATGACACGCCCAATCGCGATTGCAACCTTGTTCGTATCCACGCTCTTTGGCCTTTCATTCTCCAGCGCCCAATCAACCACCCAAGTGGAGAATGCTTCTGTCCGTGCGATGAGCTTTAATATCCGGCTCGGTGTTGCTAAAGATGGTGATAATCATTGGGAAAAACGAAAAGAAACCGTAGTCCAAACGATCACGGAATTTGCACCAGATTTTGTTGGAACTCAGGAAACCTACGGCTTTCAGGCCAAATATATTGGCGACAACCTCCCGCAGTACACCTACGTTGGACGTCCCCGGCAACGCGATGGCAAAGGTGAGCACTGTGGAATATTTTTCCTAACCGGACGATTCGACAAACTTATCGAAGGTCATTTCTGGCTGAGCGAAACGCCAGATGAGCCAGGATCCAAAAGCTGGGATTCTTCTCTACCTCGAATGGCTACCTGGTTGAAATTGTGGGACCGGTCAAACAAGACTAGTTTTTACGTCATCAACACTCACTTTGACCATCGAGGAGCCAAGGCCCGCGAGGAAAGCGCGACGCAAATTCGAAAATTTGTCAGCGGGCTACCCCAAGAATCGACCGTGATTGTGACTGGGGACTTTAATGCCGCCGTCGACTCAGCTCCCTATCGCGCATTGTTTGGCGAAACGTCCACGACGGGTAATTCGCCGTTGCTTGACTCCTATGCATTAACACACCTTGAAAACAACGAACCATCGGGGACTTTTAACGGTTTTAAGGGCACTGCCGATGGAGCAAGAATTGACTGGGTTGCTGTCTCAAGGGACGTTTCCATTGAATCCGCAAATATCGACCGCATCTCGTTCGACGGTCGATACCCAAGCGACCACTTTCCCGTCACCGCAGTGCTAAACCTCAAGTAGCGACCCATTTTGTTCGCACCTTTTATCGCCGGCGAATCCGTCCCTGGCCCTCAACGTATGGATTCCCAAGCACCGTGGATCTCCAAGCCTAAACTGTAATCCTAAACAGTAATCCTAAACAGTAATCCTGAATTCAATACCTCGCGCCGCAATTCGGAAATCTGTCCTCTGGAATCACCAATGCTGGACGAGCCAATCGATGATTGTTTTTCAAATCGTTTGATTCGATTTTGGTAATTCATTCGCTACAACCTGAACCAATTCAGCACTGCTGAGACGCGTCTTTTCAAAGTTTAATCCCGTCCCCAGCTGAATCTCGAAACCAATGAAAAACCGGTTGTATCAAATATGAGAGGAGGTCGCAGTTCTAATCATTTTTTTCGTTGATACTGGTACTGAATTTCAAAGCACATCCAACAATTTTTATCTGCGAGTTAAGTTGCCTTAACAGATTCGCGATACCTATTCACATGACTGTGAGGTGTTGTCACAACGTTCAAAACAAATGAGGTTACTATGTTTAAGTTTGCTTTTTCTGCCATCATGTGTATGGCTATGTGTTTCCCAATGATGGCTGCCGCTCAAGATTGCGGTGGTTGCGCTGAGAAAGATCCTTGCGCAAAGACCCGCAAGAAAATTGTTATGGTTCAGGTTCAAAAGGAAGTTTGCCGTCTGAAGTTTGAGTGTGTTACTGATGAGTGCGGTTGCACAAAGCGTAAGCTTACACGCACAAAAGAGTGCGTTACTCGATGCCGTCCAAGCATCGTTGAAGTTGCTGTTGATCCTTGCAAGCGAAATTGCTTGTCAAAACTTAAGGGAATGATGCCCAGCCGCAAGTGCTGCAAGCCAAACCCTTGTTGTGGAGACGCTGCAGCTGCTGAGATGACTCCAGAGCCAGCTCCAGCTGGCTAGGTTAAAATACGTCTTCGGCTGACCACCTGGGCCGAACTGACGATTACTACAAAACTAAAGACACGAGCCAATTTTGGTTCGTGTCTTTTTTTTACACTACCTAATCGACGCCTGCTACACTTTGAAGGTTGTTTAATCTTCAGCCAAATTTAATTACCAGCCGAAGTTAACCTTCCACAACTTCCATAATCAGGAATCGGGAAGTTATCATTGACGACAAACCTTAAATCAATATTCAACATTTTTGGCACGCAGACTTAGGGAGAATACGAAAATCGAAATCCGTGATCTTTTTGTGGGACTCGTAGCCACGATATTTGGTGTCATTTTTTTGCTTATGAGCCTTCGTCAGCGCGGTTGGTGCTTTCAATTGTCGGTTGTTAAAGCGATCGCCGCAAATCAAAGAAAAGCGCGAGCGAGAATTTTCGTAGGCTTCGTCGGAACGTGCCTGCTAATCGCGGGACTGTGTTTGATCATACTGCCTTGGCTCCTGGCTCCCACCCAACCAGCGCAACTTTAGAAAAGTACAAATTGGCCTTCCCGTCTTACCGCGCGAGATACGCATTCAAATCGGCTAGTTCCAAATCGGTAGCTTGATCCAACAAGCCTTCGGGCATCAGGGATGTCGATGAATGTGTTTGTGATTCGATCTGATCGCGGTTGATGCGGACCGTCTTCCCATCGGTCTGCTGTAGCGTTATTCCATCGACCGATTCATAAACCATCGCTCCCTGATAGAATTGACCTTCAACGGTCTCGATTGCCACCGCTCGATATCGTTGAGGAACTTGCTCACTCGGATAGACAATCGCCCGGAATAAGTCATCCCGACTAAACCGTTTCCCAAGCCCCTCGAGTCGAGGCCCAAGTCGACTTCCCGCATCATGGCATCGCGCACATTGCAGAGCTTGGTAGACTTTTGCACCTCGCGTCGAATCCCCTTGATTCCAATCAACCGACGCCAATCGGTCAACTAACCCGCGTTTGCCAGGTTCATATTTGTTTTGATTTTCGGCGAACTCATTTGGGTAATGCGTTTGAATCCAATTGGAAGCGTTCACCAACACCGCTTCCTGAGGCGTTCCACTTGCCTTAGGACGATATCCGAAGTCTTGCCGAGTTTCACTCTCTAGGAACATCATCAATTGATCGCGAACCGAGACCGTCGACTTGTCCCAAGTCATTCGCTGTAGAGCCCGCAAAGCAGCGAGCATCGCCCCCGCTCCGACGGGTTCCTGTATCCGACGTAAACCAATCGCGGAATTTTTTACCGTTAATAACTCTGCAGACGATAAGCCGGCTATAAATAAATCGCGGTCAGAAATTTGCGGCGAACCTATCAAATTTGAAATGACGACCGGACGCAAGTCTCTCCGGTTGGAAAACCCTCGTATCACCGAAAAGCAATCGGCTGAATTATCACTACCCAGTAATTTCAAATGCGATGAAACAACCTCTTGAGGATTGGATTCAACCCAGCTTAGCACCCGCGCAACCACGGCTTGCTTGGCTTTTGGCCCAAAATCACTTACGAAAAACAGTTGCTCGCCTACTCCCGTTAATTGATTCGCCAATTCAAGCTCAAATCCTTCGCCCCAAGCCTTTCTCAATTTTCGAGATAGAGTTTTCAAACGAGGCTCAAAGTTACGGTCGGTAGCCAATTTTTGAATACGAACTTGTTCGGTAATTCCCGCCAGTGATCGCGCGATGACCAACCGATCCTCACTCGTCGAACCATCGTCCTTGTTAGCAAGTATTGCCACACAGTTCATCCAGTGAATACGGTTCTCGACTGAAATATTGGGCTGGTTCAACTCCACCGAAATTTGGGCAAACAGATCACGCGTGCCAACCCCTATCAAAGCCGCCAGGCGACCGATTTCCACATTGATGAACTCTTGGTCGGCCAAGTCTCCGGCTCGGTATAATTCCAGCAATGCTCCAAGTTGATTGGCAATTTCATGTCCCCCAACACCGTCGATCTGCAATGGCGATCTCGGCGTGTACCCAGCAAACATTGCTTTTGCGTTATCTCCACCACAGCCCCCAAATACTAGTTGTCCTAAACGGATCAAGAAGAGTGGGTCCTTTTCCTGTTCCAGTGCTTCTACAATATCAGTTAGAATTTGGAACTGCTTTTTTCCGCTGACGTCCTGCCTTGAGACTCGGCATGCGAGTTTGATAGAAACGGGCCAAGTTTCTACAAAGGGAATCGTCTCCTCGCTCCATTCTGAAAAAATCCTCATCCACAAAGCCGCATTCGAAGCATTCATTCCTAAAATGCTCTTATTAAGATAATCACTGAGCCGCTGAATTTGTTGCTCATCAAATTGATTCCGCAAATTGGCTTCACTCCAACCTGCCAAAGAACGTAACAGCACTTCACACGAACAATAATCCATCTCTGACTTCATCCACCTACTTAGCAAAACCTCACGCGGAATCGAGGCAAGTTCTTTCTCCGCCCGATCTCCTCGAAAAAGGGTAATAACACGGGATCGCGGAGCCACTCGGTAAACACCACCCTCCGTTCCTCGCCCACCAACACTTATCAAGAGGTCGCCAGAAGAATCAAAATCGAGATCAGTTACAGCAAATCCAGTCTGTCCCTTTGCCACTGCGAAATCTCTGAAAGAAGAACGAACTCCAAAACGTACGGCGATCGATGAAACCAAAATACGACCAAACGTCCAGTCTGCGACAAAAATTGCGTCAGCGTTAAATTGAGCCGCCGTTCCATCGGTCGATCTTTTGGGTTTCGCTACTTTAACCCCTGTTGGACTTCCTCGACCTAGAGAGTCAACGACCTTGGGCATATCAAAAAAATAAGCCGGACGCTTCCAACCCGCCGAAACCCAACCGGCATCGTCCCCGGCATGAATTTGAAAGACGCGAGTTGGGCGATACAACGGCAGCGAAATATCGCGTTCCCCATCACTGTCGAAAACGAATATACTTCCGTCGCTTGCAAAATCGAAATCGTAAGCATTCCGAAATCCATGAGCGAAAATCTCTTTTTTGCTCCAGTCGGGACTTATCCTCATCAAGAACCCAGCTCTTGGTTCTTTGACCGGCGTGCTGAGCAGTGAATTATAATCTGGAGAAATGGGAGTACCGTTCCCTGCAATCAGGTACCACCAACCACTCGGGCCTTTTCGAATCGCGTGCGCATCATGTTCACCGCCTGTTTTAATCGCCAACATTTTCTTGGGAGGACCGTCGGCAACGCCATCTCGATCAACATCTGAGAATTTCCATACACCGCCATCTCCCGTGCACAGCAATTCAGTCTGATCAAACGCCATCCCCTGTGCGCCGGACTTTAAACGATCAGAAAACAATGTGGCATTTTCAAAAACACCATCTCCATCGGAATCCACCAAAACTTTAATGTAACCGGGGCCGGACACGAACACGCGGCCTTGAGGGTCGACGGCCATACAGAAAATGTTACTTGCGATTTTGTCGGTCGCCACTTGGGTGATCTCGAACCTATCGCCCACGTCAATTCCATTCGCCTCCTGTGCGAGAAGCCGGCTTGCCTGCTGCCCCCCTTCGTTCAAGTGAGGCAAGCACAGAGCAATTGCAAAAACCAGTAACCTCTTCATGACAACTCGCTTTGCGCTGCTTTGCGCTAAATTGTTTGGCCGGATACTACTCAATTCACAGAACATCGCCGTTCGTAAGTGTCGCATTCGAGGAATTCTCTGGCAATGCCGAAGCCCTCATCGAATAACGAACCAGAATGATCCCAGTTGCTGCCACGACAAACCCCGCCACTACCCACAGCCTCGGAATTGACTCTTCTTCACCAGGAAACCAAGCGTAACTGCTCAACGTGGGCTGATAATAGGCGAGAAAGACGACAATCCCATTGTTTAGCGAATGCAAAATCACTCCCGGCCATATCGAGTCCGATTTGTACGCTAAATAACCGAGCATCACGCCGATCAGCGTTGAGGGGAGCAGTCGGTCGAGCGCAATCACACTGTTAGATAGAACATGAAATGAACCGAACACCATTGCTGAAATTAAAATCGACTTCCAGACGGAATTCCACTTCAAAAGCGATCGCAGTAACATTCCCCTGAAAAACCACTCTTCGCAAAATGCCGGGATAACCGAAAACGCAAACACGATCACCAAGGGGGAGACCATCCGAATCCTCGCCACTTGTTCCGATGTCGTTTCAATTAACTTGGCATGCCACTGATCCTGTTTCTCACTTCCGAATAAAAAACCATAAACGACGTGCCACCCCTCTGTCATGGTCATGACGAGGGGCCAAAGGCTAATTCCCAGTAACACTGCAGCCAATAGAAAAACAACTCTCGGTCGCCTTAAACCAAAACCACTCATGAGGGGTGTGTGTTGATGCCGCGCCACCAAAGCGGGCAGAACCATAAATGCCAGGAATGTAAACACCCCCATCATCAGATAACGGAGGCTCAATTCAGCCGTTGTCTCCGCAGGCATCCTCCCCAGGAAACCAATCGAAAGAAAATTCAATGGGAACAGCATCACGAGGCAAAACAAAGTCGCCATCAAGGGAACCACAACATTGGCTCGCATCGGACGTTGAAACATTTCAGCTAAACTACCGTCACCGGAATAGAGAATCGAATCAGATCCAAAAATCCGAGCGGCGAGGCAAATCGCAAAATAGGTGTACAACAGAGTCGAAATAACTGCGACAAACGAAGGCACAAGGATTACTTCGTTATTAATAACATCGCGAGCCAACAACAGAATATTGACCATCGGGACGACCGCATTGACTCCGTCAAGTGACATCCCAGGCGCCATTGCCATCAAACCTGGCCCGAGTGAGAGGATAATAATTGGGATCAAATATACCTGCGCTTCTTTAAAGCTCTTTGCAAAACTCGTAACGGCTAAAAGTAACGCAGAGAAGAACGCGCCAAAAAGAATGAGTAACAAGAAAATCTGAACCATCACTCGGAAATCGAAAATGCCCCCGCCAAATTGTTGATCCAATTGGAAAACCCAAATCGTCACAAACATACCGATGAGGTTTAACAGTGCCGTAAAAATCGCGACCGTCAGCACAGCGATAAACTTGGCAACCAAAATCCCGACTCGGGGGATAGGCGCCGCCATGAGAGTTTCTAAAGTACCTCGCTCGCGTTCGCCAGCAGTCAGATCAATTGCAGGGTAAACCGCACCCGTGATCGTCATCAAAACGAGAATCAGCGGAACCAGAGAGGCTAAGGGGAACGCCGAAGACGACGTTTGCTCGACGGCCGGCCCAATTAACTGGCGATCGACATCCACAACGGGTTCCGTTGAAATCCCCGCCATCCGTAGTCTGACTTCCCTGTAAGCTAAGTTTGCCTTTTCCAGCTGTTCCGCCAAATGATCAGCAGTCGCCAATGAAAAAGCGTCCTGCCGCGAGACAACGGTGAAATCACCGAGCCTCTTCCTAGTTGGATCGTTCAGCTCAAAGATGATTCCCAAGTCGGCTTCACCAGCTTCGACGTAGTCGATCAACGAAGGGTCTGCGTCCTCAGAAATGAACTGCCATTTCATCCGGTACCACGGTGGAAAGCCTTCGCTAAACTCCTCGGGCTGTAAACCGCTGATTCTCAAACCGCTGCCCATCGATTGCGAATTCTCAGTCCCGTTCGGGTCGTCTAATTGTAGTAGGGCTCCCTCTTTCTTAGCCGCTTTGTCATCCATAAATTTAATTCTCTCGCCTATCTGCAAGAAAACAAAATCCGCTTCTGCCCTCGACACGTTGCCAGAATAAACCACTCGAATCTCTGGGGCTTCACCTCCCGAAAATAACGCGGCATTAGAGAGAAGAAACGTTTTGAAAATTAAACTTAGCGTTGGATAGACCAAGAGCGGCATTAGGACTAACGTTACGATGGTTCGACGATCCCTCAACGTCTCTTTCAGTTCTTTTTGCGCAAGCCGAGTGAGCCTGAATCGCGTCCGCGGCGATTTCTTTGATTGAGCATAAGGATTTGGAGGATCGTTGTGCGACATTGTCGAATCAAACTTGTTGGACAGGGGCAACGTTAGAGTTTTCAATCAAATCAATAAACATCTCGACGAGGTCAGACCGTCCAGTTTGTTTCTGTAAATCCTCAAGCGATCCAGTAAGTACTTTTCTGCCGCGATGCATTAACCCAAAACGGTTACAAACTCGCTGAGCCTGTTCGAGGCGATGTGTACACAAAATGATTGATTTCTCTCGCTCGCGAAGAATGTCAATGTAGTTAAAGATCACTTGGCTTCCAATCACATCCAAACCAAGAGTCGGTTCATCTAGAATCATCACTGGCGGATCGTGAATGAGCGCCCGCGCGAGACTCAACCGCTGCTTTTGCCCGGTACTAAGCGTGGCACAACCTTGATCAATGAAATCAGCTAAATCAAGAATGGAAGATAGTTCTTTGACTCGAAGATCCACGTCAGACTCACTCAGGCCGTAAATTTCTCCAAAAAAGCCAAGCATCTCCCGACCGGTCAACCACTGGTAAACTCCCGCAGCAGCAGAAACAAACCCAACCTGCCTCTTCACCTCATCGGGTTGTCGATCACTCCGATGCCCAGCGATTTCAGCATAACCCTGATCCGGTTTCAGCAAACCGAGAATCATCCGCATCATTGTCGTCTTGCCAGCACCATTAGGCCCAAGCAGCCCAAAAACTTCCCCGGGAGCCACTTCAAAAGAGACATCATCCGCGGCCCGTATTTCCCGTCGACCCGCGTAAAATGTTTTCGAAAGATTATGAATTGATATCATGGAATTTGTTTTTAAAAAAAATGCACCCAATCAATAACATCCTACGTACAAACCGCGGAAAGGGTTTGACGAGCCCTTCCCCTTTTGTCCCTCCCCACGCCGGGAACGAGCAACAATCCTCGATTTGGATGGCTGTTCTCTGGATCGCTTTGGTTTATACTCTTTCGTTCTACCGTTCGCCGAACCGATTTAAACCCGCCTGATTAACAATAGTGAACGAAACATCGCTCAATCCCGAGAAATGGCTGGGCAATTTTGGGCTCGATAGCTTTCGCCCAGGCCAACGGCATGTGATTGACGCGATTCTAGCGGGAAAAGACACGCTCTGCATCATGCCAACCGGTGGCGGAAAGAGTCTTTGCTTCCAACTTCCCACCATTGCCAGGGAAGGTGTCACGATCGTGATTTCACCTCTGATCGCCCTCATGAAAGATCAGGTAGATTCGCTCGTTGAGTCCGAAATCCCGGCAACGTTTATCAACAGTTCGCTCGCGCCTGCTGAGCAACAATCGCGAATTTCTGGCATGGTCAACGGCCAATACAAGCTGGTTTACATCGCTCCCGAACGACTTCGCAGTAATTCTTTTATGAGAGCCGTTCAAAGTATCAAAATCCAGCTACTTGCGGTCGACGAGGCCCATTGCATCAGCCAATGGGGCCATGACTTTCGACCCGACTATGCCCGCCTAGGTCGATTTCGAGAACGCCTTGGCAATCCTCAAACGGTCGCATTAACGGCCACAGCCACCAATCTCGTTTCGGACGACATTTCGAAAATCCTCCACCTAAAGGATCCTGCGACCTTTGTAACCGGATTCGCCAGAACCAACCTTTCGCTGGCGGTTTCGGCCCCCAATGGCAATGCTGAAAAAGACAGCCAGTTGGTTAGCTTTTTAAAAAGTAGAAAAGGTTGTGGCATCATTTACGCTTCCACTCGCAAGAACTGCGAACACTTGGTCGAACTCTTGGCGGATAAGATTGGGCGGAACATTACCTTTTACCACGCGGGAATTCCAGCTGATACGCGACGTTCAGTCCAAGAGAAATTCATGACTGGCGAGATTGAGGTAATCGTCGCGACCAATGCGTTTGGTATGGGTATCGATAAATCTGACCTACGGTTCGTCGTCCACTACAACCTCCCCGGTAGTATCGAAGCCTATTACCAGGAAGCGGGCAGGGCAGGGAGGGATGGGCTTCCGTCGGAATGTCTGATGCTTTACTCATTCCAAGACAAATTCATTCAGGAGTTCTTTATTGATAACTCCTATCCGTCCAAGGAAACAGTGAAAGAGGTTTACGAGTACCTCTGTGCGATACCCGGAGATCCGATTGAAACGACGCTTCAGGAAATCAAAGACGATCTCGATCTTAGTATCGGTACGGCCGGCATCGCCACCTGTGAAAACCTGCTTGAAAAAGCTCAGGCGATTGAACGCCTCGACAGCAAACAAAACTCCGCAGCGATTAAAATTGATTCTGATTTACCAACCTTAATCGATCTGTTGCCACGAGATGCGAGAACTCAACGGCACGTGATGCGCGAACTCGAACGAATTGTCAGTGGATTTCGCGGGGAACGTGTTCTGTTTCAGCCCCAGCGACTCGCCGATCGACTCGAGATGAAATGGGAAGCCGTCAACCGTGCCATCCGACAGTTGCGCAAAATCCCGATGATTGATTACATCCCGCCATTTCGTGGTCGAGCAATACACGTTGTCAATCGAAAACGAAAATTTGCCGATCTCAAAATAGATTTTGCTGAACTTTTTCGGCGTCAAAAATCCGAGCACGAGAAACTCAACAGTGTCATTCGCTTGGCAACGACTCGCAGATGCCGGCAACTTGAAATATTGGAATATTTTGGCGATGCCGACCGAAAACTCTGCGGAATCTGCGACAACTGTCAAACACGACCGCAATTAAAAATCGGGACGGCCAAACATTCAGACGAGGACGCGTGTCTTTATTCCGCCCAAGTCGCACTCAGCGGTACCGCACGTACGCACGGCCGTATTGGCAAAACGTTGATCGCGCAAATGCTCACAGGGTCCACCTCTAAAAAAATCAAACAACTCAGTCTCGAGCGACTGAGCACTTTCGGTTTACTAAAAGGGCTCAGACAAGCAGATGTCATTTTGCTAATGGAGTTCTTAATCCAGCAAGGCTTTCTCGCCCAGACCGAAACGACCAAGTATCGACCCGTCCTTTCGATTTCACCCACCGGCCGCCAACTGATGGCGGGGGATTTTCCGCTCGAATTAACCCATCTCATGCCAGGTGATCTTGTCGAAGCGCTGTCCCTCAAATTTCAAGGAAAAATCCCGCGGCGAAACGCTCCCGTGGTATCTCCGCCTCCCGAAATTGACTCAGATGAACCCAAACGCGTCGCGGTCTCCCAAGAATCAACTACCGCCAAGACATCCCCAGCAGCGCCCACGCAAACACCGACCTTGTCTCAATCCGTAACCGCACAAGTAGCGGATCAAG
>JAPKBL010000107.1 GCA_028823415.1 Mariniblastus sp. | reverse complement strand
TTTGAGGAGCTTACTTTGAGGAGCTTACTTTGAGGAGCTTACTTTGAGGAGCTTAATGCGCTGTGGTTGCAGAGGAGGCCTACTCGATCACTTGCATTTCGACTGCAGTATCTGACCAGAGGATTTTTTGAATTTGCCCAGTTCCGAGGATAGCGCCAATGCCAAACAAGATAATCAGGGCAAGAAGCACTGCATATTCGGTCGTTGCGGCGCCTTCTTCTTGCCTTAAGGGGCGGTAAAAGAGACGTTTGATTTTTTTCAACATAATTCGATCGGGGGTTGGTTGTCTTTCCTTGCTTTCCCAATCGTACGTTTGTCGCCGATGTTTATACCGAAAAAAAGTTGGAAGCAGTCTAAAATTCAATTCGAGAAAAATCCCAAAGATGAACTTTGACGATTTTTCGGATCGTGTTGATTAGAACGAATACTGGAGTCTATCGATTGGTGGGGCCTAATTTCGAGTGCCGATTCAATTTGAGTTTTTGCCTTATCTCGTCTTTCAAGTGATTCACGACGGAATGTTTGTCGGTCGCAGCCAGGATTTCTTTCACGACACTTTTTGCGGATCCTGAACCCCAGGTTCCTCCGTGTTCAAAATAGTGTTTCGCTGATTTCCCAATAATATAGGAACCGAATCCGACTGCGGCCCCCTGGGGGATTAGTGTCAGTGCGGTTCCCAGTGTGCCGGTCACCAATTTGAAAAAACTTGCTCCATAATTGGCAAGCTCACCGAGTGCGTAAATTCCCCCGGCGGCACTGATTGTCTTCGCCAGCCCTCGGGCTTGGCTCATCGTGAACGTCAGGCCATAGACTTTTGAAAGCGTCGCAATCATAACGGCATCGACCGCCAGGCCGCCGAGAAGATCGACAACTGGAATGGGGTTCGCCGCGACGACAACCGCTTTCGTGGCGGCCATCGTCCAAATGACCTGATCGGCTTGCCGATTGCGCAATTCAACTCGGAGACTTGAAATTCGATCACTTTTATCCGCCGCATACATGGCGGCATTTAATGCGATTAGACCGAGGCCTTCATTTTCAAGCGTTTGGAGAATTAGAAGTTTCAATTCGCTAACTTCGGGATCGGGTTTCTTCCAAACGGATTGCGTGCTGCCGTTGGGTTGCTCGGTTGCGTATTCAATTTCTCGGGGATCGGCAGCAGTCAAAACAAGGTGTTCGGGTGGGATTAGACCGTCAATTCGATGTTTCAACGTCTCGATCAGCGAAGCTTTGACCTCCGGTAAGTAGAGGTCCGTTTTGTTAAATACGCAGATGATTGGTTTCTGAATGGCAGCGAGCTCGACGAGCGCGGCATACTCGGTGTCATTCATGTCTGAGTCGGTAACGAATAGGATAAGATCGGCTTGCCGGGCTGTTATTTCTGCCAGTTCAGCACGGTCACCGCCGCCGACTTCGTTAATACCTGGTGTGTCAATGATGACGATTTCAGATTTTTCAAGGCCGGGCAATCGGTAACCTGCCCCTTGCCAAACGGTTCCCCAAACTTGTTGCGTCCACCCGCCTTGAACATCGACATCGGCGACCTCGCGTCCAATGAGTGCATTCACCAGCGCGGACTTGCCCGTGCTGATTTCCCCAAAAATCACAATTTCAATGCGACCCGAGGTTAACTTCTCATACATCTCACTAAGCTGAGCGATGTCGGACTGTAGTCGTTCACGCTCCTGAGTTGGGCAGCCACGAAGATCGGCAAGCGTTTTCTCAACGGCTGTGACTGCGTCCTGATAGTTCAGTTCATGATGAGATGGGTTGTCGTTCAAGGTTACTTCGATCCTGTACGTAGTTGATCCGTTGCGATCAATCGCTGAGTTTTTCCCGCGCGGTTTGAACGAGTTTTCGCAATTCATCGACAGTTGTCACATGTTCCCATTTTCGTCGAGCAAGCCCAGCAAGGCCACCCTCCGGCGCTTTCATTTCATTACTGAAATACTCAATAAATACCGCACCAATCCATTTTGTGATCAGTGCTTGGGTGGCACCTTGGAGGGCTCCCCCGGCGATCGTTCCTGCGAACGGGATGGTTTTGATGAGCGATGCGACGACGGCACTGATTGCCACGGTCGCCCCTTGAGCCCCAAGCACCCCGATCAGGTTTTTTCCCATTTCGCCAAGCCATTTGGAAGCCATCTCCAAGTCTACTTTTTGTTGGTAGACTTCGGCGAGGTCGAGGATCATCTTTGTCGAAATCGCTGAGCCGGCAATTAAATCGATGACGGGAAACGGGTTAATCGCTGCCACGCTTCCAGCGCCCCACATGTATTTGTCAACAACTTTCCAGGCTTTCTGATCAATCGCTTTCTGGACGCCCAGTCTTGCTTTTTCGACGAGTCCGCGTGACCGGAGGAGTAGATTGGCGACTAAAAGATCTTTGCCATCTTCTTTGACAATTTGTAGCATTCGAGACGCCAGTGGCTCAATGTTCGGGTCGACTTCGATGGTTTCGTTTATTTCAGTGCCGTTGGCGAGAATTTTTCGGCGAGTGCGATGCCCAGTTTGAGCTTGGATACAGACAATGTTTTTTTGATCGACGAAATTTCCAGTTTGGCTGAAAATCTGATTCACGAGCTTTTCTTGATCCGAGGGAGAGTACCAATCTGACTTGTTGAGGCAAATAATAACTCGTTTTTCCATCTCACCCAGTTTAGATAGAAGCTGGTGTTCACTTTGTCTTAACGGGCCGTCCACTACGACGATTACCAGATCTGCGTCTTTGGCTGATTCAGCAGCGATGTTGACGTGGGCAGCACCGTCAATTTCTCCGAGTCCGGGCGTGTCCACTAAAGTGACTTGGTCAATGCCCGGCCATGGGATTTCGTTGCGGGTGACCGTTGTTCCCCCTCGTGCGTCGGTTACAAAAACGTCCCGTCCGGCAAGGAGATTCATGACGGAGGATTTTCCACTAGAAATGGTTCCGAAGGAAACAATTTCCAGAGTTTGCGCTTCTCGCTTTTGTTCAATTTCTTTAACCAGCGGGGCGAGCTGGTTTTTTAGTTGATCTTCCGTTGCGACTTCTTGAGAGAGTCGCTCAACTTGCTCGAGGTTTTCTTCGATCTCAGACTCTTGTTGTCCTTTTGTGAGTTCGCTTGGGCTTTTATTTCTTCGCAGTTTGCGTTTCTTTTTAGCAAGTGACGCTCCCCAGAGTTTCCAGAACGTCCACCCTGCACTGCCGATCAGCAGACTCGCTCCGAGAATAACGACGGCGAGATACAGCCAGCCGAGGCCGAGTTTGGCGGCTCTTTCGTAATTGAGAAGAACCCATCCCGGGAGGTATACCAGCGCAAGCCCAAAGAACGCCGCGACGACGATGAGTAGGGCTCCTGAAATGGATTGGCTTAGTTTCATAGGGGGTGGAATGAAGGCAATGGATTTCGTGGCTACCGATCTGCCGGACTAGCTAATAACTATTAGAATCGGTGATTATCCGTTAGTTCAACGAAATGGCCGTAATATTGACGATTTTAACTGCTTGAAGCACGAAATGTTTGGCATGAACGCAAATTAATATGCTCAAACGTCGCGGTCGGCGAGTTATCAATCGAAAATTCGTTTGGTGGAAATTAGACGTCATTGAGTTAGAACCGCCGTTTTCCCGTTCCACTTGTCAGTTTGATTTGTTTTAATGAAAGAGAACTAAAAGTATCTGGTCGTAGAATTCCAAAATGAAAAGTCTCCTAAATACACTGGTCGCCATTGTCGTCTTTGTTTTACTGTTGGTGGCGGTGGTTTTTCTTTATTCGTTAGCATTCGTCACTACCGACGAAGGTCGCGTCACCAATGCTCAGCAGGCAGCGAAAGTAACGGAATCTGACATAGGTACCCCTTTTATTTCGGCCTGGGTTAACCGTGACGTGCCTGCGTTGAAGAATCTTCTTCGAGGAGAGTTTGAAGGGGCGATTCCTGAGCTAGTGAATTGGGAACACGGCGAATTGCCACCTTTTCAAACCAAGCAACGTATCTCGGCCGAGGAGGAGGACCGAGAACAAACCGATGATTTTGATATTTTTTTTGGCGTGTTGCTCGAACAATTGGCAGGGGTTGAGGTTGTGAATACGGAGTTCAGCATCGTGCGATCGATGAAGTTTTCGGATAATCGACCAAATTACTGGTCGATTCGATTGTTGTTGGGGGTGACTGGGTTTAACCAAGAGGGCGGCATTACTCAGTATCGTTCAGCGAATGAGTTAGTCAGTTCTATTCCCCCGGAATCCACTGGCGTGCCACCATCGATCAGATTATGGCAAATTGAATCTGAGTTGAGTAAGACGAGTCAGGCACCGGTTAAGGAACAATTGGAAATTCTTCTGGCAGCCGCCGGAGTGGATATTGATGACCGTTCGTTTTACTCGATGGATTTAGAGGACATCGATCAGGATCAGGATTTGGATATTGCCGTTACCACCAGAGATGGCCGTCGATTCTTGTTTCTGTATCAAGACGGCGCTTACGAAAACGCGACGGAATCACTGGGACTGGCAGATCAAAAGACGCGAGATTCAAAAGTGGCGCGCCCGCTCACGGCATTCTTTGATTATAACGCCGATGGTTTTATGGACTTACTCTCAAACCGTCAGGTATTTGAAAACCAGGGCGGCGTCAAATTCATTGATGTGACAGAGCAGTCGGGGATCGCCGAAATACTTGGAAATCCCGCGATCAATACACTTGGTGAGCTAAGGCGGCAGTTTCAGAATACTCAATAATTCATCCATCGGAGAATTAGATTTGTGTCGGTTGGAGTATTGAAAAAGCCCGGCCCCAAGAAAAGGGATACCGGGCCGAGTTTTTCTGGACCGTCAAATTTGAGGATTTGGTTTGGCTTGTAGAATCCCTTTGAGGTTGCGCATCAGCCAATCAGGCCGGGAATGACATTCCCATCACGCACAATTGAAATGGGGCGACCGATGGATGTGTCATATTCTTTCCTGTGGTTGATGCCCAAGGTTCTAAAGAATGACGCTGCCGCATCCTCCGGGTTGATTCCCTCGTGTTTCGGCCCCGCCGCGGTTGCATCACTTTCGCCAATCACCTGGCCGCCGTTGATGGGGCCGCCTCCCATTAACATAAACATGCATCGAGGATAATGGTCGCGGCCGCCATCGGCTGTACGCGAGTTGATTTTTGGAGTTCTTCCGAATTCTCCCGAGACAAATACGGTTGTCGAATCGAGTAACCCTTTGGCGGCTAAGCCGTTAAACAGTCCGGATAGGCCGGCGTCGAGTTTTGGTAAGAGGTTGTTCTGAAGTTTCGTAAAGTTGTCAGAGTGCGTGTCCCAGCCGCCGAGAGAAACGGTTACGAATTTCACTCCGGACTCGACCAATCGAGAGGCCAGCATGCAACTTTGACTAAAGTCATCTTCACCGAATAATTTGGTGTAATTTGGCGCTTCCTTGCTCAAGTCGAACGCATCACGCGCTCGATTAGAGGTGATCATTGAAAATGCTTTTTGGCTAAATTTATCTAGTCCACTGAGCAAATCATCGCGGTCTTTAATAGTGTCGAAAGTGCGATCTAGGTCTTTCAGAAGATTCGAGCGTCGCTGCATTTCATCCATGGTGACGCCGTTTCCGAGAGTGATTCCACGGACACTGAAGGGCAAGCCAAATTTGGGAGTTGCATTAGTCTGTAGCGACGCGTATTTGACGCCAAGATGACCTGGTCCTTGTTTTACTTTGGGGATTGAAACGTAGGCGGGCAAATCATCGTCACTTTTGATTTCTTTTGCAACGACGCTTCCATATCCGGGATAGTCGAGCGAAGGATTAGGACGATTTCCGGTGAAAACGAATTGCTGTCCCAGTGGGTGGGCTCCAAGGGAGTGAGAAACTCCACGAAGAATTGCAAATTTATCAGCACACTGCGCTAATTTGGGAAGGTGTTCACAGATTTCAACACCAGATGCGTTTGTTTTAATTGGATTAAACTTCCCGCGAAATTCTGACGGCGCGTTAGGTTTAAGGTCAAAGGTGTCCATGTGAGACGGCCCCCCCGGTAGCTCGATGAAAATCGCAGCTTTTGAGTCGGCCTTGGGATTGATTTGGCCCGCGTCGGCCATTCTCAGGAAATTACCCATGGTCAGTCCGGTGGCAGAACCGAGGACGCCGACCTTGATTGCATCGCGACGCGTCACGCCGTCACATTGTCGATGGAAACCCATTTTTGAACCTGCTTTTTGTCGGTGGAAATCTTATGGAAATTATTTTTAGTGATTCACAATGAACTCTTTAGTGTTTACCAATGCCCAGAGCACACCGGTAACTCCTTTTACAAGATCTTTTTCTTCCTGGATGTGTTGTTTGCAACGTGCCACTTCCTCTTGGGTTGGGAAACGGCTGAGCGTTCTTAGGTACGCCTCTTCTACGACTTGTTGAATATCTAATTCGCCCGTTGACTTCTGAGCGATCGCAATTTTTTCTTCCAAGCCGCGTTTGATTTTTTCCACGCTCTTGATTTGCTTGTTCAAATTCTGAAGCTGTTTTTTATTGTCTGTGGGTTTCAGTTTCGCTTTCTGAAGCTCCATTCGGGCAATTCGATCAGTGGTAGTCTTAAGTGATTTTTGTGCATTCGCCGCGTAAATATTGGCGGTGTTCTGCTGAGCCATTTGATTCAGCCAACTATCCTTGCGGGTGAGCATCAGATGAATGTCGCGATCATTTTGCATATAAACGGTTTGAATGAGGCTGGTTTCATCTGAGCGGTCGCAATCGCAACTACTGGCTCTTTCGGATCGTCCAAAAACCTGTAGGGCGAACGAGGCGTCCGTCGAGTTTTTGGAGCGTTTGACATTTGTCACGGTACCTGGGATTGAGATCGCTCGGCCTTGAACGGCATCTCTGAATGTGCGATTGGTCTCCGAGTTAGAGGCTGCAAATGTAATCGAATCGAAAATCACTTCAGCCGGTAAACGTCTGGGGATTGCTCGGCTAAAGTTTCGACGATCACCTTCGTTTGTTGAATTGGGAACCCAGCTCAATTGATAGGTTTGGCTGTTGGCGATTTCCCGATGCAACCATTTTAGGTCGAAGTCGTGATTGATGAACTCTTGGGCAAGGTAGTCGAGTAGAGCTGCATTGCTTGGCGGATTGGCGAGGTTTAAGTCGTCGACAGGATCAACAATGCCGGTGCCGAAATATTGAGCCCAAACGCGATTGACGAGTGCTTTGGCAAAGAATGGATTGTCATGATTTTTCATCCAGTCCATCACCGGTTTTCGAACGTCTTCATGGTCAGTGAGGTCGATGGTGTCGCTACCAAGCAAGGTCGCCTCGGTAAGCATTGGTTTTTTGTATTTTTTCTTTTTCTTGGACTTCTTTTCGGTTTGCAGTTGTTTCTGTAGCTCGCGAAGCTCCTCTCTTGTGAGCTTGGGAGATTCGACTGCGAGGAATCCAAAAGGAGTGGTCTCGCCCTTGCGGAAGGCATCTCGTAGTTGGCGTTGCAGGTTGGGGTTCTTTTTTCGGTCGGGATCGATGTCTAGATTTTTCAGGATGGAGATGTAATCTTTTTTATCTTCAGGAGTGGATCCGCCGGTGTACTGTCGCACGTTGATTCCGCTGAAGAATTTGGAAAAATCTTTGAAGTCTTTTTGGCTCCAGCGATCGAACGGGTGTTTGTGACATTGGGCGCATTGGATTCTCAATCCCAAAAAAGCATGGGCAAAACTAATGGCCATGGTTTCCCGGTCTTTGAACTCTCTTCGCATCCAATAGTATGGCATCGTTTCGTTTTCGCTGAACGATTCGTTAGCTGAGGCCTCGGTCATGCGTTCACAGAAATCGATGTAGCTTTCACCGCTGTTGCGACTGATGCCAAGGACGATCCCTTCAATCATTTCATCGTAGGGAGTGTTGGAGGAAACGCGTTTGTGAATCCAGTCGTACCATTGCTGGCTTGGAAGATTGTTGTCGAAAGAGATATTGCGAAGCTGACTGGTGTTGTTTTCAGTCATGTCGCAGAAGAAAGTGGTCCACCATGACGCATAAGCTGGTGACTGCAGCAGTTCGTCAATTTTCTTTTTTCGCTTTTGTGAGTCTGTGTCTGCAATGAATTGTCGGATTTCATCCGAAGTTGGAAGCGTTCCTGTAATATCAATGCTGACTCGTCTTAGGAACATCGCGTCGTCGGACAGTTGAGAAGGTTGCAGATTAAGTTTTTTCCATTTCTCAGCGGTGAGGAGGTCGATCTTGGAGGCGCCGAGAAATGCTGGATCGACACCCATCGGTTTTCCGGCGTAGGGGTGGATCACAGGAACGGGAACGACCGCGTTGTCGTAAGAAACAACCACATGTGTATCTCCCGAGATTGAATCGGTTGAAACGGTGCCGGATTCAGAGATTTTTGCAATTGAATCGTCGTTGGAGTGGAATCGGCATAACGGAGTCACGTCTTCGACGGTACCGTCTTTCCAATGCGCGATCGCTTTGAGCTCAAATTTCTTGGCAGGCGATTCGAATAGCAATTCGCTCGGTTCGATAACCAAGCGATCGAGTTTGTGAATCGATTTAGGATTAGTGCCTCCACCGGCAATCCAAGACTGCAGCAGGTTGTATTGCCAGCTGTCTTTCTTGTATCGAAGTCCACCTTCGTGTTCGTCTTCATCGGTTGGCTTTGTCAGAATCAGGCTGTCCAGGGGATTGGTAAGATTGACTCTTTCGGTTCCCTCTTCGAGTAAAGCTTGATGATCGGTTTGAAAGTCATATCCAAAAAGAGAAAGCTGGAATCCTCCTTGTCCTTGAAATGAACCGTGGCAAGCTCGCCCGTTGCATCCGAGACGGCCTAGAAGTGGTGCGACGTGTTTTTGGAAATCTGGCGTTTCGGCATTGCCCGATTCTTTAAACCGGATGTCAACGCTTTTGGTTGGGCGCGAAAGATTATCCGTCGGCGCAGAAATTTCGTTCGGTTGGTCAGGGGGTGTCACCCCCGTAGGCCGCTCAATGGTCGCGATCGCAACTGCTGAACAGCAGAGGATTACGAAGGCGGGAAGAAAAAGATTTAGCAAGTGTCTTTTGCGTTTTAACAGCACAGTGTCTCTCCCATGTGCGTTGCACCAGTCAATCCTGAGAATCTCCGTAGCGTCAATTACTCTTTTTTATTCTCGGGTGTTCTGGTTTGGTTCTTCTTTGTCTGTTCTTGTTTCGGCGTGGATTGCTTGTCGCTGTTGTTCGATTTGCTTTTAGCAGCTGATTTAGTCTTTTGCGAAGCTCGAATCCGCTCCGCATTCTTCATGAAAGCGTCCATTTGTTTTTTGATTTCGGTGTTGCGAGTCGATTTAAGCTGTTCGATCTGTGTGTTGAGTTTTGCAATCCGGCTTGCGGCAGCCTTGCGGTCGTCTACTAAATTGGAAACTTTCATGTCGAGGAGTCGCCCAACCATTTTTTCCAGACTTACTGCGGTTTTGGCCCGTTGCTCTAGAGATCCCCGGATCGCCAATTTTGCTGAGAGTAGCTTGATTTTCGAACGCAACACCCATTGGTTCAGTAGTTTTTCGTAACGCTCCTCGGAACGCGACTGCCATGCTTGAAGTTGAATGATTTCACGGTCGAGCGTGCGCAATGCCCTTTCGAATTCTGGCGGGCGTTTTTTCCTAAGTGATTCCAGCAAAGGGAGAAGTTCTTTATGGTGTTCCTCGCAGAAATTCAATAACTCGGCACGTCTCTTTTCGGAGATGTTGGCGGTTTTCTTTTTATCTGGCGACGTTAATTCCCCATCGGCAGGTGCTTTTTCTTTTTTATTGGTTTGCCGAGTGGCGCTCTTCGAAGTACCCAAAGGTTTCGTCTTCAGATTTTTATTCGGAGCTTTTCCTGGAACTTGCGCGAAGCAGTAATCGGTCGCGATTACCGGCAGCAAAATGGACAAAATGAGAGTTGTTAGGACAGTCTTAATGTGCTTCACCGTTAGCCTCTTGCGAGGAATCAATATCGGATTCGGTGAGGGCAACAAACATCCAGTTTTCCAGTCCATCGGGCGTTGCTTCTCGCTGCGGAATCTCTTCGTTGATGAATTCATCGAGCTCTTCTTCACTCATCGTGATTAAAGTTTCAACCCAAGCGGATGCGAGACCGTCCGATTCAGACGCAACCATTGGATTGTCCACGGGAAAGATTACTGACCAATTGTTCACCGTGATCAAAACCGCAGCGGCGGTCGCGAGGATCGCTGCAGTCCAGCGGAGCGTGAGGTTTGTCTTGCCAGAAGGGATTGTCGCAACGACGGGGGCGATGAGTTGAGGTTCCGATTTCAATGTCTGAAACAGCGTTTGTGAGTCGCGCATGGCATCGACCACGGCATCGCGGGTTGCCTCGCATTCTAATAGGCGGGCTTCAAATGCGATTCGCTCCGATGGGTTCAGCTCGTCTGCAATATAACAAAATGCAAGCCAATTCAGAGCTTTGGATTCCGAATCGAGCGGTAAGTTGCCAGGATTTGTGAGATTAGATTTGTTCATTTCAATAAGCCGTAATTGATCGTTAACTTGATCTTTTCTATTTCTATGCCAGGTCGTCTGTTGGATTTAAAATTGGTTTGAGCTTTTTCAAACCCGCTTGCATTCTCGCCAAGACAGTCCCCAGCGGCACGTTTAACTCATCTGCAATTTCTCGAAACTTCAAGCCTTCGTAGATTCTTTTTTTAACAACTTCTCTTTGTGCTGGAGGGAGTTGGTTGAGGGCAGACCTCACTCGTTTTATGTCTTCTTGTCTTATCGCGTGGTGCACAGATTGACTGAGTCGGTGATCGACACCTCGGTCCGCCCCTAATTGTCCTTGGAATTTCCAAGCAACATTCTCTGCGTGTTTTTTGCTTGTCGACTCTTTTCGACGGATCAGCATGGCCTCGTTGAAGGCGACTCGAAACAACCATGATTTCATCGAATCCTGTTGTTGAACCAAATGGCCTTTCTCAATCAATCGTGTAAACGTGGTTTGCAAAGCGTCTGCCGCGGCAGATTCGTCCCGCAGCACTCCAATTAGAAACCTTTCAAGCGCCAGGCAGTGTTCTGAGTAGACTGCCTGAATTCTTTCCGGCTCTAATAAGGGAGGTTCAGGTTTTGAGGAATCTAGATTCAAAAGTTCACCAAAAACCAGAGCCACCTTGCTCAATTGACAGATGTGCGAAGTCGCAGGATTATTGAGTTTTCGTATGCTTTAAGCAAATTTTATCCGATTTTTAGTCGAGTTGCGTTTCGATATCTACTTATTAGGCATTGTGACACGCCGCTAGTAACGAAAAAAGGCCTATTCTCGCTGGGGAGTGTTTTGATTTTAAGGCGAAGCGGCGTTTATCGGGTCATTTGTAGGAGACTTCACGGAGGTGTTCGAACGTGGTCAAAAGGTGGAGGGGATTTGATTAGAATGACAATTCTGAAAATTCTGTCCGTCGGCGAAGCGATCCTGTGAGAAAACCGTCAGAATTGTGGTGTATTTCCCTGCTCGCCTACGTACTCAAGATGCTTCACGTTATAATCAATTTTCGGTTTCACCCTCTGGTTACTCAATTAAACGAACGTTATTGAAAGTCCATTTTGTTAGTCGGTCCTGTATTTACCCGTGAAGCTGTAGTGGCTCCCCGTCGCCCTCGACACCATGTTATGCGAACGGTTTACGCGGTCGCGTTGCTTTTGCTGATTTGCACCGCGTGGATGATCTTAAAGGGCACTCAGATCATCCAGAACGTTGGAGACATGGCACGTTTTGGAGCCATTTTGTTTCAAATCCTCGCGCCGCTACAGCTGGCTTTGGTATTGTTTCTCTCTGCGATTCAAGCGGCGAGCAACATTGCAATTGAGAAAGATCGGCAAACCCTGATCTTGCTCTTAATGAGTCGGTTGACCAATAGTGAACTTGTCCTTGGCAAACTGTTTGCCAGTCTACTGAGCATTGGGGTGATGCTGATAACGAGTTTGCCGATCTTTATGTTGATTGTTCTTTTTGGTGGTACTTCGTTTGAGCAAGTGGGATGGACCTTTGCTGTAACGCTGATGACCTCCATTACCGCAGGATCACTCGGCGCGATCGTCGCTCTGTGGCGCGAGAAGACGTTCCAAACACTTGCCTTGGTGGCAATGTGCATTGTTTTTTGGTTAGGTCTATGTGAGGGAATTGGTCTGGCAGGTCCGGATGTTGCTGGATTTACAGGTGCTGAGATTGCGGGAGCGATGAGTCCGGTCCGGACAATTATGGCCGCAAGCCATCCAACGGTCTCGTCGACTTGGAGTTTCTCGGTTTTGCCATTTTTGATTCTATCCTCTTTTATCTCGTTGTTGCTTTGTGGTGTAGCCATTTGGAAGGTTCGGCATTGGAATCCAAGCCGTGACGTTCGCAGCGGGCAACCCTCTGCCGAAGAAGCAGAGGCGTCGAACAGCTCTGGATTGGCGATGGCTGAGCGGCAGGGTGAATCGGAAGGTTCTTCGGAAGTGGCAAAATCGCTGACCGGTCAACAGGTCGTCGAACAGTCCGAAGGTTTGCGTACCGGCCATGTTGACGATCGGACTCGTTTGGCAAGCCAAAGCAGTCGACGGGTTTGGGATAACCCGGTTCTTTGGCGGGAAATGAGGACGTGGGCCTACGGGCGGAAAATATTATTTATTCGCGGAGCTTACTGGTTGCTCGCGGGATTTGTGTTTTTTGCTGTTTTCTCAATGGTAAATTCTGGCGCGGCGACGCGCGTCACGGCAGATGCAGGGGTGACGATTCCGCCAGCCGCACGTCCACTGGCGCCTTTCATTTTGGTCAGCATTGTTATGGTCAACGCGTTGGCCGTAACCTCCATCACCACCGAACGCGATGGGCGGGCCCTTGATTTATTAATGGTGACCGACATTTCGCCCCGTGAATTTCTGTTTGGAAAAATCGGGGGAGTGTTGTATGTCGTTTCCGATATGATTTTGTTGCCGATCGTGATCAGTGGATACCTATGGCTCAACGGCGCATTATCTGGTGAAAATCTGATTTATTTAACGGTCGGTCTGTTTGTATTGTTTTTCTTTGTGACCATGTTGGGCGTCCATTGCGGGATGTCCTACGGCGGCAGTCGCCAAGCGATTGGTGTGAGTTTGGGGACGGTGTTCTTTCTCTTTCTCGGCGTCGTGACGGTGATGGTCATGATGGTTTCTTTCACGGGCAACGTTGAGGCGCAGTTGAGCCCGTTCTTGGCTTGTATTGTCGGAGGAGCCATTGGCTTGTATGTGGCTCTGGGGTGGCACACGCCTTCCCCGGCACTTGTCCTCGCGTGTGGTATTCTCCCGATTGCGATGTTCTATTCGATTACCAGTTTGTTGCTGGGGAATTTCCTGTCGGTCTTGTTGGTCGTCAGTTTTACCTACGGATTTGCAACGACCGCGATGATGATTCCGCGCTTAAGTGAATTCCTTGTTTCTACAGGACGTTCGAAAACGGCGGAGAATGGATAGCATTTTTCAATTGTTACCATGGCTAATGACTATGGTGGTGTTGATGGCTTGCTCTGGTTTTTTTTCAGCCAGTGAAGCGGCGCTTTTTTATGTTCAGGCACGAGATCGTCGGCATTTAAAAAATGGCACGCTTGCCGAACAATCGGCTGCCGCCCTACTTGCAAATCCAGATCGATTATTGTCGGCGGTATTGTTTTGGAATTTGGTAATCAATATTGCCTATTTTTCGATTGCGTCGATTTGCGCGATCAGGATTGAGGAAAGCCCGAATGGGGGGCAAGCGTCGGCCATTTCCTTTGCGGCTATATCTCTGTTATCGATCATTTTTTTCAGCGAAATGTTACCCAAGAGCGTGGCGGTTCTAAAGCCTAGAGAGTTAGCGACGCTCGTTAGTGTGCCTCTCACGTTTGCCGTTCGCTTGGTGGATCCTTTGATGCCACTCTTACGCTGGGTCAATCTAGTTTCGCGTCGCCTCATTTGGCCCAATTTCAAAACAGAACGGTATATGGAGGTGAGTGATCTCGAACGGGCGATTGAACATTCGGGAAAAGATGCCGCCGTGATTAAGCAGGAGCAGGCGGTGTTGAAAAACATCGTGCAATTATCGACGATTCGTGTGGAGGAGTGGATGCGTCCACGAACCCAGTTTGTCTCATTTGCACCCCCGGTAAAACTATCCGATTTGAGAGGGAAAATTCCAGCGAGTGGGTATTTATTGATTACGGAGCCTGATAGCCGTGAAATAGAAAAAGCGATTCGGCTCGACAATCAGTATCATCTTGATCAAGACAATCTGGAGCGTTTCTCTGAGCCGGTTTTATACCTTCCGTGGTGTGCGACAGTCGCCGATGCCTTGGAGAAAATGTCTCATCGAGATCGCGAAGTAACGGTCGTCGTCAATGAATTCGGGGATACGATTGGTGTGTTGACCATCGAAGATATTCTCGAAACGGTTTTTGTATATTCGCCAAGCCGGAGCGAGCGGCTATTGGATATGCCACCCCTGGAAAAAATCTCCGAAGACACGTGGAGAGTTGCGGGGATCATGAGCCTAAGGCAGTTGGCGAGACGGTTGGAGGTTGCAATTCCGGAGACCGTCAGTGTGACGGTTGGCGGAGTGATTCAGGAATCGATGCAGCGATTGGCGGAAACGGGGGATCAATGTGCTTGGGGGCCCTTTGCGTTTCTGGTGGTGGAGGCGAAGGAACGCGGCGTCTTGCAAGTCGAGGTTCGTGTCTTGAACGAAGGGGGAGAGACACGATGATATTATTGATGACCGTGTTGTTGTTGTTGTTGGGGGTATTTCTCAGCGCATTTTTCAGTGGTTGCGAGACTGGGTTTTACCGAGCCAGTCGCGTTCGCTTCGTCATCGCGGGGCTCGATGGTGACTTGATATCTCAGTATTTGATCAAGTTATTCAACAACCCTACCTTGTTCGTTGCCACGACGCTGATTGGAAACAATGTTGCGAATTACCTCACGAGTCTTGCGATTGTATTGATTGCCCAGCAAATGACTGGCTCGAATGCTGCCGAGATGGCGGCGCCGATTTTATTATCGCCCTTGTTGTTTGTTTATGGCGAGCTGTTGCCGAAAAACCTCTTTTACCGTGCGCCAAATTTCCTGCTCCGTTTTTCAGCGCCGTTGGTTCTGTTTTTTACTGTCTTGTTCTCACCGATTGCGGCCTTGCTTTGGGGGATGGGAAGGCTGCTCGAAGGGTTGCTGGGGCAATCGCCCGATAAAGTGCGATTAACGTTGGCGAGGAAGGAGCTGCAGCAGGTGCTCGAGGATGGGCTGGAGGCAGGGATTTTACATCCAACGCAACGGTATCTTGGGCAAAGTTTTTTTCTAGTGGCCTCTAAACCGATCAGTGAGATTTGTACGCCGGTCGGTCGGATTCAGGCGATTTCAATTGAAGCAAGCCGCGACCTGGCGTTGAGGTTTGCCCGACAGCGTCGGATGGCCGATATTCCGGTTTTTAAGTCGCAAAAAAATGAACCCATCGGTTACGTGAGAACGGTGGAGTTAATGGTGTCTGCAAGCGACTCCACTATCGCAAGTATGGTTCATCCATTTTCGGATGTTAACGCGACCGATTTATTTGGCGAGATCATCCTGCAAATGGAGTCGACTCGTCAGACATTGGCCAGAGTCGTCAGCGATGATGGGAAGATCGTCGGCCTACTATCAGAGGATCAGCTAACCGATCCTCTTCTAAAAGGGCCTTTAGGATCGTTGAAGCGTTAGTATGTTTCTCAACGTGTGAAATAAAAAAAGAACGAGCGTGAGCCCGTTCTTTGTACCGCGATGGAA
The DNA here is from genome assembly GCA_028823415.1 of Mariniblastus sp. Taxonomy (GTDB): domain Bacteria; phylum Planctomycetota; class Planctomycetia; order Pirellulales; family Pirellulaceae; genus Mariniblastus. The sequence continues at coordinate 56 of JAPKBL010000107.1, read as the reverse complement.
AATTAGTTTCGTTCCCGCATTAGTTTCGTTCCCGCTTAACTCCCAAGTTTGGTTTA
>JAPKBL010000106.1 GCA_028823415.1 Mariniblastus sp. | reverse complement strand
AATTTTCGATTTAAGTCATCGCCGAGTCCGATGGTGTTGGAGGCGAGTTTAAAAAATGTACTTGCTGAAGCGGCGCCTCAGGTAATGCGTAATCAATCGATTGATCAGTTCAGTAATACGATCTATTCGCAGAGTACAAGCGACTTTCGCAGTGCTCGGGCGACCGGTAATTCTGAAGGCATTGTTGATGGATTATCTAGTGATCTAACCGCAAGCGGTGGAAATGATCTTTTCGTTTACAAGCTGAAGCCGATGTCGCTTAAAAAAGGCGAGCGGGCGAGCGTCCGGATTTTGAAGGCTGAGGTGGCTTATCGAGATATTTATACATGGGATGTAACGGTTCAGCATTCTCCCCATGAGTTTGTTTCTAGTCGTGATGGTGGGTCACCTTTAGTTATTTCAGAAAGCGAAGTTTGGCACCAAATTGAGCTGATTAACGATACTAACGTTCCGTGGACAACGGGTGCCGCCATGTTGGTTGACGGTTTTCAACCCCTTGCCCAGGAGTTACTCACCTACACTTCTCCCGGTGGGATTTGTCGCTTGCCAATGACGGTCTCGGTTGACTTGAAGGCCACAGTCGACGATCAGGAAACGGGGCGGGAGCGAGACGCGGTTAACTGGCGAAATTCGAGCTATTCACTTATCAAAGGAAAGATCGTCGCTGAACTTGCCAATAACAAAGAAATTGAGGTTCCAGTTGAAGTTAGCCTTCGATTTGGAGGAAAAGCAAACGCGGTATCCGATGAGGGAAAGCCCAAGCTTGAGGGATTCAATCCGAATGACTGGTCAAGTCATGGTGGTGACCCGATCAACAACAGCAGCGTCGTCAAACGGAAGACGTCCATCGCGCCGGGTGAATGTTTCAAGCCAACGGTTGAATATGAGTTCTACCTTCGCAACTGATCGGCATGCGAGGAACTTGGACGAGTTTTTTGGGGGAGTGGCCGTTGTTAGGGTTGCTTGTTTTTCTTCGGCTTGGTTTTTTGTCTATTCTTGAGCCAGGTTGAATATTCTGGGCGATTTTTCCACTGCTGGAGAAAAGGTTTGTAAATATCGACGGTGTTCCAGAATCTAGGTTCGGGATTGCCGTCGGTTACATAACCCTCGGGATAGTCTTTTCCGTCGATGCTCTGTTGGATTGATAAATCAAAATCAGCTAACAGTCCCAGCATTCGCTTTGCTTCCACCTCGTTCGCGTCGAATAAATTTAAATTCTCCCGTGGATCCTGCTTGAGATTGTAAAGTTCGAATTGAGACTTTCGTTTTGCATTTTTGCCGAGGTGAATTAGTTTCCAATCGTTGTCGATTACTGCCTGGTTCCCGAGGCAGTCAAATGGAATTGGCTTTTCCCGTGTTGTAATTTCCTTGTCAAACAGTTTTCGAAGGCTAAGTCCATCCTGGGTGTTAAGCATCGAGGACGAGGGTAGCCCGACGATTTCTGCCAAGGTTGGGAAAATGTCCATTGAAACTGCTGGGTAGGAAGTGACTCTCGGCGAGATATGAGAGGGCCATTCGATGACGGCGGGAACCCTTAGTCCACCCTCATAAAGGCTACCTTTAAAGCCTCGCAAGCCGCCAACGGTTTCGGGGGTAATTTTGGGTAATCCGCCGTTGTCACTCGTGAACCAAATGATGGTTTGATCCGCAAGCCCCATCTCTTTGATTGACTTGCGAAGTGTGCCAATGCTTCGGTCCATCGCGACGAGTTCACCGTGTTGGTCTTGGGAGTTGCGATCGAGATGGGCAAAAGGGCGAGCATCATCAGCCGCAGCCATGAACGGACTGTGGGGAGTGCCAAACCAAATGACAGTAAATGACGGGCGTTTCTGGGATGCCTGTTGGCCAATGAACTTCAGGGCTTGGTCGACGATGATCTCTGAGGAATCTCCCTTAAATTCTTCAAAATTTCCATTACGACTAAGGATCGGATTACGATCAAAGAAGTTCGTTACCGAAAGCCAAGTGTGAAATCCGAAGGCGCCTGGGTTGTGATTATCATTGGCCAAAATAGGGACACCTGGGCCGCGCAATCCATTGAGATGCCATTTTCCAAAGTGCCCCGTTCGGTAGCCGATGTTCGCCAGCGCGGTGGCTAAAGTTTTTTCTTGTAACCGTAGTGCATAACCGTGGCTATCAACTCCGGTTCTGCGATTGGTTCGCCCGGTTAGAACACTGGCCCGAGTGGGTGAGCAAACCGGCGCGGCGGCATAAAATCGTTCGAAGCGGAGTCCGTTGGCTGCCATTTCGTCCAGGTAAGGAGTTTTTAAAATGGGGTGGCCGTTGTACCCCGTCTGTCCCCATCCCTGGTCATCCGCCATGACCAAGACGATGTTGGGTTTAGATAAATTAGATGTAGTTTCTTGTGAGAATGCGATGCATTGGCTTGTTACAAAAAAAGCCAGTAATGCGACACCAGCGTAGATGTTTTTGGAAGTGGCTTGGGGCATCGTATTTCTCTTCATTCAGGCAGGATTAACGGTTGTGTGCAAGTTGAGGGAAAAATCTATAGGAGAAGTGCTCGCTCGCTAACCCACCCAGTTTATCGGTGTCCTGAAGGTTCGTCGCGAATTCAACTGGGGAAACGTCGGTTTAAAATTCTCATTTCTGCGAACTTTTTCTCAAATTGAGATGCTTTTGCGCATGGAAAGTGCCCAAACACTCGTCTTTTTCATTTGGCTTGTCATTTGCACTCCTCTTTTTCCATTTGTACTTATTCTTTGTTTTGCGGAGGATGACTTATGAACTGTATACCTTTGGGCGGATGGGAGATCGACTCGGTCCTCATTAATTCTACGACGGTGATGAACAATGACGGGATTCGCTCGCTTCGAATTTCGGCCGAGGAGTGGGTACTCCAACCGGTTGGCCAGAAATTTGACGTGATTCAAATGACTCCTAAAAAAGTAACCCTCGGTTCCAATGGGGAAACCTATTTTGCAGATTACGTGATTGATGGCAGGCGGTTGTGGTTGAAAATGACGCGGCCTGACAGAAGCGAGAAGGTATCGATTGAAGCACATGCGATAACGGCAGATGTGCTCTAGCAGGGCCGCTAAAAAACGTGAGGCTCAATTAGATCTATTATAGAAACTGGCAGTCTTGGTTTTGGGCTGTCAGTTTTTAATTACGCCGACAGCGTCAGTTGGCATCGCCGAGAGACTTCCAGCGGAGCTCGGCGTCGCTGGACGGACTGAAATGCCTGACGATTTCGGTTGGAACAACCTGGAATTTGGTGGTCGCTTGTAACCAATCCAAGAATTCGGATTGCCGCCCGATATTATCGAATTCAAACCCCATTAAGGCTTGCCCCTCGGTTTGTCCCGTGTCGGTGTAATTCATGTAGCAGACGCTTGACAGGCTGCTCGCAAATCGCATGAACTCGCGAAGGGCTCCGGGGCGATTGGCGAACTCGATTACGGCAAAAAACGGAAACGCAATTTCGTCCATATTGAATGGGATCACGCGGAATTCTGAACCTGGGGAGCCTGTGATGTCGTGGTGAGGCGGAGCACTTGAGTCAGCGAGGAATTGATCAAGCAACCCAATCTCAGAGTGGGGAACTTCGATTCCGATCACCGGGTAGGCATGGGTATCGGAGACTTTTCCGTACTGAAAATCGATGATGTTCATGTTAGAAAAAAAACGATCCAACAAGCCCGACATCGCGCCGTGCTGTTCGTTGATTTCGAACGCGTAGTAACGTGTCTCCGGGCGTTTGGCTTGTCCTCGCCTGGCAATTTTGGGCAGCATCATGAAGTCGACGTTAGATCCCGAGAGAACCGTCAGCGGTCGATCATCCGGAGTCAAAGGGTACTCAATAGCTCCGGCTACCCCGAGCGCTGCAGAGGGTTCGACGATCGTCCTCTTTTTTTGCCACAGGTACTGGATCGCCTCACAGACCTGATCATTCGTAACGGTGATGCATTGGTCAATCAGATGTCGGCACAGTTCAAAAGGGATTTTTCCTGGACAGGCGACGGCGGTTCCGTCGCAGAATCGATCGAGCGCCTCAATGGTGGTTCTTTGCCCACGGGCGAGAGAAATTCCCATGCTATTTTGATCAACCGCTTCGACAACAATCAACTTTGCGGAGGGAAATTTTTTCCTGATCACCGAAGCAACACCCGCGGCCATTCCCCCTCCCCCGACTTCGAGAAAGACATGGGTGGGAGGTTCTGCAATTTCGTTAGCAATTTCCTCACCAATGGTTGCCTGACCGGCGATGACCTGCAGATCGTCGTAGGGTGGGATCACAACACCACCGGTGGATTCCGCGAATCGAAGGGCTTCGGCGGCAGCATCGTCGAATGAATCTCCGTGAAGGCGGATCTCAATGAAGTCGCCTCCAAAATTTTTGACCGACTCTTGTTTCAAAAGCGGGGTTGAACGGGGCATGAAAATGGTGGCTGGTAGACTTAATCGTTTCGCGGTGACGGCGACACCTTGAGCATGATTTCCAGCTGATGCGGCAACCATTTTTCCGGTGAATCCAGATTCGTGCATTGCTGAGATTTTGTTAAAGGAGCCTCGCCATTTATAGCTATGGACAACCGAAAGGTCCTCCCGTTTAAGGGTTAAATTCGCGCCGCTCTCCAGTTCAACGCAATCCAAAGGGGTTGGTTTGTCGAGTTGGTAAATTCGATCGAGGGCCGCAACTGTTTCGCTTTCGAGCCGACGTAGTAGTTCAACCACCTCTGAGGCGCTGTTAGAAGTCGATGACTCGGAATCCGTCATTGCAAAACCTTTAGGCGGATGGATAGCAGGGGTAGCTTTGTTGGCAATGTTTTGATTCTACGGAACGACCGTAATGATTTGATGGATCCGAGCGACCGAAGACGAAATGAGCAATTGATCAAAAATCTAAAACGAGAGTCCCGTGGGTGGACTGCGACATTACCCACTAACTCTGGTTTTGTGGCAGCCAAGAAAATTGTTTTCTCAATGCTTGACCTGTCGCCTCAATGGGGTGGGCAATGTCTTCTGCCACCATGCGTTTAAAGTTTGCCGATCCGGAGGCCGCTTCTTCTTGCCACTGTTTGGCAAACGTGCCATCCTGAATGTCTTTTAACACAGCTTTCATGTTTGCCCGTGTTTCATCCGTGATGATACGTTTCCCACTAACGAGGTCTCCGTAAGCTGCCGTGTCGCTGATGAATTCGTGCATTCGGGCGATCCCGCCTTCATAAATCAGATCGACAATTAGTTTGACTTCGTGCAGGCATTCAAAATAGGCGACATCGGGCTGGTAACCGGCTTCGACGAGTGTCTCCCATCCGGCGGTGATTAATTCTGTCAAGCCACCGCAAAGCACCACCTGTTCTCCAAACAAGTCTGTTTCGGTTTCTTCGGGAAAGGACGTCTTGATGATTCCGGCTCTCGCAGCACCGATTGCCCAGCCATAGGCAAGGGCGATTTCCATCGCATTACCGGTCGCATCGTGGTGCACCGCCACTAATCCAGGGACCCCGCTGCCCTCTTCATACTGGCGTCGTACCATGCCACCGGGGCCTTTGGGAGCCAGCATGACAACATTGTTTTCGGGGGTTACGGTAATCGCTCCGTAGTGAATACAAAACCCATGCGAGAATAGGATTGTGGAGCCCGGTTTAAGATGGGGCGCTACGATGTCGCGATAAACTTGTGGTTGCGCCATGTCGGGGCACATCATGCAAACGACATCTGCCTGTTTCGCGGCTTCTTCCATGCTCAGGGGGGTCCAACCTTCGGACTCGGCTTGTGTCCAGCTTTTTCCACCTTCGCGAAGACCAACAACGACGTTGATTCCGCTATCTCTAAGGTTCATCGCTTGTCCACGACCTTGGCTGCCGTAACCAATCATGGCGACACAAAGGTTTTCAAGGGCTTGCGTATTGATATCCGACTCAAAAAACATTGTGGTCATTGTGGGCTCCAGCTATTTCCAAAGATTCCGGAAGGGATTGATGTTTGGTTAAATCAAAAAAACGACTCGCAAGACGTGCGAGCCGCTCAAGTTGTCTTACATGAAATTTGCAGCACGCTGTTCATCGGGGTAAAGTTCGCTATCGAAGAAATGGACTTTCGTCTAATTTGAACCTGCAATCAAACAAACTTGTTGGTTTTCGCAGTTTCCTTTTTGTCCCCGCCGATTCAGTGTTCGAATCCGATTTTAAAGATGAGGGGATGAAAGTCAATTCCAAGGTTTTGCCAAATGAAATGCTGATGGTGTATCTTGGGTGGGAGTTTAAATTGCATGGATGTGGCTTGAGCTGATTGTGGTTGATTCTGTTCCGTTGAAGGTGGTTTGCGGCGGTCGTTGTTAAATAGCGATCGTGGCCTAGTCTGATGTGGATGGGAATTTAGATTGCAAATTTTTTCATGCGATTATTTTGATGCCATAGTTTGAGTTTTTCCTTCGATATATTCGATTTTGCCATAGGAACAGGGCTAAAATGTGGCCTGCTCGATTTAGAACGAGTTGGTTTTCCCTAAGTTTGTCAGTCGGTAAATCATGCCGGGCTTTCGTTGTAAGTAATCCATAGAGCTAATGAATAAAAAACAAAACGAGCTGAGCGGAACGATTCGACTGTTGGGCGGATTGTTGGGAGAGACCATCATCGCGCAAGAGGGGCGAGATGTATTCGAGATGGAGGAAGAGATTCGCAAATTGGCGAAAGCCTGGCGTGCCGGTGATGTAGACGCCAAGCAACGACTGGACGAAATTATTCCGCGTTTAGTGAATGATCTCCCTCTGGCTGCTGCGAACTTAAAGGCGTTCTCAACCTATTTTCAATTAGTGAATTTGGCCGAAGAGCGGGAGCGCGTGCGGATTTTGCGAGCACGCGCCGAGGTTGCGTTTGAATCTAACGTGCCTATGGATGAGACCATGGATGAGGCATTGGGCACCCTCAAGCGTGAGGGTGTCGAGGCCTCGGAAATACAGGAGATCTTGGCCCGCATGGTAGTGACGCCGGTTTTCACCGCTCACCCCACTGAATCGAAACGACGGACGATTCGTCAAATACTTAATAAAGTGTCGACGTTATTGAAACGACTTGATTCTGCCGATCTATTTGCGCAAGAGCGAAACGAAGCGGAGGAGTTACTGCGAGATTATATCGTTCTACTGTGGCAAAGTGATGAGACCCGAAACCGCCGACCGACCGTGATGGATGAAGTTCGGAACAGTGGATTGTACTTCTTCGAAAATACACTTTTTGATTTAGTCCCACGGATTTACGAAGAACTTGATGCAGCACTGGCGAAACATTTCCCGGAGAAAAAATTTGATGTTCCCTCGTTCCTTTCATACGGTTCGTGGATCGGTGGTGATCGGGACGGTAACCCGTACGTGACCACCGACGTGACTGAGGAAACCTTGCAAGAGCATGAAGCGACCGTTTTGTCACACTATTTAAAAGAGGTGCGTTCGATGTACTCTCTTTTGAGCCCATCGACAACGCGGGTGAATTTTAGCCATTGGTTTTTAGCAAGTTTGGAAAAAGATCGAGCGTTGGTTCCTGAGGATGAGTATGAAGTCCTTGATCGGTTCGAGCAGGAACCCTACCGGCAGAAACTCATTATGATTTATCGGCGGTTAGTCGCGACGAAAAAGCAAAATGAAATTTCCTGGAGTCAGGTGCCAGCGGAAGAGATGGATCCGCGAGCCTATGGTTCGGTCAATCAATTTTTGGATGATCTATATCTTATCCGCGATAGTTTGTTGGCCAATCAAGGTGAAAGATTGGTGCGAGGCCGATTTGCACGTTTGATTCGGTCCGCACAGGTGTTTGGTTTTCACATGGCATCACTCGACTTGCGCCAGCATTCGAAGCGTCACCGAGAAGCTGCTGGGGAAATTTTTGCTAAAAATCAGACCGTTGATGATTATCAATCGCTATCTGAATCGGAAAAGATTGCGGTCCTAAGTCGCGAGCTTGAGAGCCCAAGGTCTTGGTCCGGCGGACGCAAATCAGACGGTCAATTTGGGTTCACTAGCCAGACGGACGATCTTCTCACTCTGTTTCGATTGATTGGTTTTGCACAAGCTAAGATGGGCGATCAAGCAATCGAGGCTTACATTATTAGTATGACGCAAGGTGTCAGTCATATTCTTGAAGTTCTTCTCATAGCGCATGATGCGGATCTATTTGGTTGTCTCGATATTGTGCCGCTGTTTGAGACGGTTGACGATTTGAAGGCGGCGCCCGCGATTATGCAGTCGCTATTTGACAACCCGGTGTACGCAAAACATCTTGCGAAACGTGGTAATCAACAGCAAATTATGATTGGTTACAGTGATAGTAATAAAGATGGCGGGTATCTGCGGGCGAATTGGATGCTGTTTACGGCTCAACGACAATTGGCTGAGGTATGCCAGCGCAACGGTATCGTGCTGACTCTGTTCCACGGACGCGGCGGTTCGATAGGACGTGGAGGGGGGCCTGCAAATCGAGCGATCCTGGCCCAGCCACCAGAATCGGTTCGCGGACGGATTCGAATTACTGAACAGGGGGAAGTCGTCAGTTCACGGTACAGTGAACCTGAAATTGCTCATCGGCACCTGCAGCAATTGGTCCATGCTGTTCTCTGTTCGACGGGGACTCGCCCAGTGTTTGACAAGATCGAGCGCTGGTCTGAAATCATGGATGAGCTGAGTTCGATTGCGTATCGAAAGTATCGAAGCTTGGTGGAGCGAGAAGATTTCCTCGAGTACTTCCATGCCGCTTCACCCATCGATCAGATTGGAAAATTAAATATTGGTTCGCGGCCAAGTCGTCGAGCCGCTACTGAGACGTTAGATGATTTACGAGCGATCCCCTGGGTATTTGCTTGGACGCAAACCAGAACCGATATCCCCAGTTGGTTTGGTGTCGGGACTGGATTTCAAGATTGGCTTGCTGAGGGAGACTATGATTCGAAATTAGCGGAATTGAGAGAGATGAATCAGCGGTGGCCTTTCTTTCGAACGCTGATGAGCAATGTCCAGCTTGGGATGGGGCGTGCCGATATGTCAATTTCTGCCTTGTATGCGTCGCTTTCGGGCGAGCATGGCGGGGCCGTTTACGAGGATATCAAAGCAGAATTTGACCTCAGTAAACAGCTTGTTCTGGAAGTGACGGAGGTGGACGAACTGCTGCACTGCGAACCGTGGTTGCAGCACAGTATCAAAGTGAGAAACCCATACGTTGATCCGTTGAATTACATCCAAGTTGAATTACTTAAGAAATTGCGTTCCGACCCAGAAAATTTAGATTCGGATGCGATTCGCCATGAGATTCTTCAGTCAGTTAATGGGATTGCCGCAGGTTTGCAAAGCGTCGGGTGAGACTTTGTATTCCTTTGATAATGCAGCGGACAATGGTGCGAATGCGGTCAAGGTCTATGCTCCGGGAACCTATTCTGCTGGATATTGGCTGGAACTTTTCTGCGGTTCCCGAGCCTTCTAGCGCGATGATGATTTGTGTTGGCCTAGGGGTGATGATGAGCCGACGAAATCGGGTTCGACGCAGGTAAAGCGATGCGATTCAGTTGGGTGAATCCGAGGTTTTCTGGTTTTCATTGAACCAGTTTGTCACTTCGCTCGGGATCTCCTCCGGCATTTGTCGAAATTGGGAGAGGAGTTCACTACTGAGTCCATCCCGATAGAGGTTGAGGTTTTTAATCGCAGTCCGCGTCAGGCATTCGTCCATTTCCTGCCCTGCCATGAGCCGATGGTATTTTTCGTTGACGCTTGTCATGGCGGTTCCAACGTCGATCACTCGATCCCCCGGGACAATCTCTCGCCAAGTAAAATCGGGCAGATCCATTGCTTTTTTGCTGGCATTTAGGATCCTGTCAGGCGTCAATGATTCGAGCAGGTCGAAATTTTCCATGACAAAATATGTCTTTTGGAATTCGCTGATCATGTAATCGGTGTTCGCTAATCGCAGCAGATCTTGATCGCAGGAGGGGTCGATTAAAATTCGATTGGATTCGCTGCCGCCGATACTATAGACCGTCTCACCCGGCGAAGAGAGGATGCCCGCACCGAAGTCTCGAACTTTGCCATCTTCCATGACCAAGCCAAATTCGACGGTGAACCAATAGATTCGACCCGCATATTTTAGCAACTCGTCGGCGGTCGCTTTGAGCTGTTGGATGGCCTCGGCATCGCCTTGAACCGCTTCGATCTGTTTATCTCGATCTGCATAAATTAAGTTTCGGGCTTCGCCGTGATATTTCATGACATTTGCTACTGCGGAAATGGTAAACGTGGCGACATGTCCCGCGACGTCGTGCCCAATATCAGGTTCCTCCAAATAGTCCGTTCCGAGGGGACGCATGAACGTCGTAACGGGAAAAAAACGTTTGCTGTGACAAGTGAAAAAAAGCTCGGTTGGAATGATCTCATTGACGGTAGCCAACTGCCACGCTGTTTGTTGGTAGATCCGCGCGTTGAGTAAATAAAATTCAGGAATGACACCTCTCGAAATTTCAAATAATTTCTCGCCATTCTGGTATTCCTTACACGCAAATTTCTCTTTGGTTTTTTCCTGCTGAGCGACCAAGCAGGCCCAGCTAAGGTGTTCTTCAAAAGTGTAATTCTCGTAATGTTGTTGGCACTCGTAGTCCCCTAAAGCGACCGATTCGGTACCCAAGTTACCAGTTCGAAAAGGCAGCCCTGATTTAGCCGCTGCGATATAAGCCTCGCGCTTATGAGGATCGATTGGATACGGAACATCGGTCCGAGAGAGTTCGGTTTCTAGTCGCCGGACGCGCTCTTCGAGGGAAAGCGGGGTCACATCGCAAAGTTGGAACCCGTTCTCTTGAGCAAACCGTTCATAGTCCGCTTGCGTATGATTGGGCATGGCTCACTCGAATATCCATATTGATGAAACTAAGACGGTTCGTTTTTGACTTGGTTATCAATTGTCTTAGTTATAAAATCATAGCGTCGATTGAAGCCATTGATAGCGTTGAAAAAATACCGTCCATGCTGTGGACGCGGAAGTGGTTGTGCGTGGTCGTTGGTTTAATATTGGAAACACTGGGCGTCGGGCAAATGCCTCTGAGGGTTCGCGATTCAGCGAATCACCTCAAGCGTTAATTCAGTTGCGGTCTTGGAGGAACTGGGCAGCGCCTGCGTCGATTAACTTTTCAGCAACTCGCCGTCCCAGTGAAATTGATTCGTCTAGCACGTTTGTTTCTTCACACTCGATTTTATGTTTTCCGTCATGGCTGAGCACTGCTCCTCTGAGGTGGAGACTGTCGTCCTGCACAGTCGTCATTGCTCCCACGGGAGAGAGGCAACCTGCATAAAGTGTTCGAAGCATCGTTCGTTCTGCCATCGCGCGGTGATAACTGGGATGGTCGTTGAGCGCCGCAACTCTGGAAATCGTGTCGGCATCGACACTGCGTGTTTCCAATCCAAGAGCCCCCTGCCCCACTGCCGGAACCAATTCATTGGGCGAGAAGGTATAAGAGATTCTATTTTCGAATCCAAGGCGGAGAAGTCCGGCCGAAGCGAGGATGATGGCATCAAATTCTCCATCATCGAGTTTTTTCAATCGCGTATCGACGTTGCCGCGAATGTCACGAATGTCAAGGTCCGGGCGTAAGTGAAGCAGTTGAGCGGCTCTGCGAACGCTGCCAGTTCCAATGATTGCTTTTGGGGGAAGGTCTTTCAAGCTCTCGAACCGATTGCTCACCAATGCATCAGTGACGGTTTCTCGTGGTGGCACAGCAGCAATGGTGAGTTCCGGGTGATCCTCGGTCGGCAGATCTTTGAGGCTGTGGACCGCGAGATCAATCTCATCGTTCAAAAGGGCTACCTGCAGGCGTTTAGTGAATAAACCTTGTCCGCCAATTTGAGCGAGTGAGCCGGTCTTGATATCTCCCTCGGTTTTGATTTTGATTAGCTCGACGCTGACTCCCGTTTTTTCAAGCTCGCTTTTTACCCAGTTGCTCTGCCACAAAGCCAGTTGGCTACCACGCGTGCCGAGCCGAATGTCTGAATTCTTGTTGGAGGGAGTGTGTGTCATGTGGTCTTTAGGTTGTTCTGAAATTTGATCGAAAGTACGCAGTTACCAAATTTAGTCAGCGGCTTTGTCGTTATTTTTCAGTCGAGACTCGTTTTCATTTTTTTTCTGAAACTCTCCCTCGATCGCCATTTTCGCAGTTTGATGATCCGGCACGACCACGCCACAGCTCACACAATATTGAATCGCCTGATCGATCGTAATATCAAGATCGACCGTTTCACTTTTAGGAACTGTAATTGTAAAGCCAGTTGCGGGCATAGGACTTGTTGGCATCAAAACCGACAACACCGGTTCTCCGGCAGCGCGGCGGATGTCTAACATGCTTTCGCCAGTTACAAATCCAATGGACCAAACTCCTCGTCGAGGATATTCAACCGCGACGACCCGCGTGAATTGGACGTCGGTTTCGCTGAAGGCGAAATCAGTCACTTGTTTGACGGACGAGTAAACATTTCGAATGATCGGCAAACGATTAATGAGGGATTCAAACTGATGCCAGAAAAAACGGCCAATGCCCGCCGCGAGCAGTTTTCCAACAATGTACATAACGCCTAAAAAGATTGCCAAGAAGGCTGGAATGACCAGGTGCCGTTTCAGATACTTCAGCTGTACATATCGCCTGTAGTAATCGTGTGCGGTAGCGAGATTGGCAGTCCCGGGATTTGCACTGACCATTTCGAATACATCGAAGGGGAGCCACTGGTTGTTAAATTTGATCAGCAAGGTTCCATCGAGCGCAGTGTAAATTTCGCCTTTGGGGTTGGACTTGAAACGTTCCTGGCCGTTCTCCAGTGCGTCCGATTCGAGCTTGATCATCGACTCACTGCGAATGTCTTCGATTGCGTAGGCAAGAGTCGTTTCGGAAAGCGACTCCACGGGAAGTAAAATGGCCCGTTCAATGGTGTTCCACGCCCAGGCAAACAGCATGATCGTGAGTAGGGGCGGAAGTAAAATCCCCAATCCCCGCAAGGTTGCAATTCGGAACGGATTAAACGACCTGCGAAACCAGCCGGACTTTTTGGATGGCGTTTTTTTATTGCTCTTTTGGACAGCGGGTTTTTTTCGCGTCGATTTGTCTTCTGAGTTCATTGAAATCGGCAATCAGCAAATTTATGTAAGCATGCGGGGATGCGGGAGTGCAGCAACAAACAGGCATCCGTATCTATCTGACGCACAGTTTAGCTCACACGGGCGCCCCTCGCGATGACACCGACGTAAACTTTCTCAGCCCCCGAGCTTAGTAAAACACGGGAAATTTCATTGACAGTGGCGCCCGATGTCATGACGTCATCAATTAAGAGAATGCGAAGACCTTGAAGCGAAGCCGAAGAGTTAACGCGGAATGCATTTTGGACGTTTTTCTGTCGGGAGGTACTGGCCAGGGTCCCCTGTTTTTGAGTGCTTCTTTGGCATTTGATGATGTCGGGGTCGAACTGAAGGTCGACCGCGTGAGCTACTGTATCAGCGATCATTTCGGCAGCCTGAAATCCACGCTTGAATCTTCGCCACCAATGTGTTGGAACCGCGGTAATCAAATCCACGCTGTCGCATAATTCGGAATCAATTATTTGGTTCGCAAGTAAATTGCCCAGCTGAATAGTCAGTGGTTCATCGTGCTGGTTTTTCATGCGAATGACCAGCTTCTGAAGGAGGCCGTGGTAGTTTCCAATTGAAATCGCACGGGTGAACCGGTAATTTTTCTTGAAGCAAAGAGCGCAACGTAGTTCAAGGGGCGATTGCTGGTTAAGCTGTGCGCCACAGGTCCAACAAGTCATAGCGTTGTGATGTAGAAGATTCTGAAGGCAAGCGTCGCACCAATGGCCTCTTAACAAGGACTCAAGTTGATGATGCTCGTTTGTAGTTGATGGGTGGTTTCCCCGACATTGAATTGGTTGAATTTCAGCTCGGCAGCCTGCGCATCGAGGTGGGAAGCAAAGGGTGCGCACTTTGGATGCAATTTCTAGCATGCCTTCACCCGTGTTAACGTTTAGGGATTCGTCTCGCGAAGCATCCTGCAGTTACTTCGCCACGCTGTAAATTGTTAGACGCGGCGGAAGGCATGTCAATCAGGACGGTACAGTATTCGATTGGTGGCAAGTCAGCGAGAGTCGATGAATTCAAACGCTCATCGAAATATTGAGCCAAGTACGTGAAGGGCTTCGTGATCGAAATGGTTGGTACGCTAGCAGAACTGGGCAAGATTAATTGGGATTTGCAAGAAAGTTGCGGTCGATTGAAAACGTGGAGCAATCTACAATCTCACAAAGGGTTCTTGAAAACCAAATTGCAGAATATTGACTGGTAAAAAAGCAAAAAAATGACAATCGTCGATCGTTATTTACTGTCTATATTTTTGAAGACATTTTTGGTTTGCTTCGCCAGTTTTTTTGGCCTCTTTCTCGTCATTGACGGGACTGGAAATGCTGATGAAATCTCAGCAATCGCTAAGTCTGACGGATTGTATTCGGCCATCTTTGATCGGTATTATCCGCAATGTGCAGCCCGATTCAATGAACTCGCCGGCGTATTTATTTTAATCGCAGCGATATTTTCTATTAGTTTATTGCAACGGAATCGCGAAGTTACGGCGATCGAAGCTGCCGGAATCAGCAAGATGAGAATCTTTAAAGTCGTTTTTGTTGCGGCTTCGGTGATCATTGCGATGACGGTTTTAAGTCGTGAGGTTTTAATTCCCAAAGTGGGAGACCGGCTAACCATGGATTGGCAGGAATGGACTGAATGGAAAACATCCTCCGCGGTTTCGAAAGCATTCGACGAGAAAATAGATTATAGAACTGGAATAGCCTTTTCAGGCGAATTACTTTTACTCACTAAAGATGGAATTTTGGCACCGGAAGTAAGAATCCCTGGTGCACTGCAAGTGGGATACCGAAAAATCAAGGCGGAGAGTGCCTTTTTTGAACCGGCGGAGTCCGGTAAGCCTGCGGGGTTTCGTTTTCATAAAGTGAATTTCCCAGCAGACCTGATTGAAATGGATTCTACGATCAGCGAGAGCGGCGAAACTTTAGTTTACACTCCCCGTAATTTTGAGTGGCTGCACAAGAATCAGTGTTTCATCGCCACTGAACTTAACACTCAGAAATTGCTCGTCAGTGCGGATGCCAAATATAAATCAACCCCTGAACTGATTGATGAATTACAGGCGCCAAAAAAACGTAAAGCGAATGAATTGGCCGTCGAGCTTCATTCAAGATTCTTGAAACCGGTGATGGACTTTACGTTGCTCTTACTTGGGTTGCCGCTAGTCATTCGAAACTTAGAAAAAAACCTCGTGTCGGGTGTCTTGGGTGGTTTGGGTGTCATTGTTTTATTTTTGGTAATTGAAACGACTTGTCACTCTCTCGGGGTAAGAGGTGTAATCTCATCACCTGCTCTCTCTGCCTGGTTGCCGTTGTTCATTCTATTTCCCATCGCATTGATTTTCATGCGTGACCTTTCACGTTAAATTTCGATGTTAAACCGGGGTTTGGTAGCGAATTGGCAGACGGATTTTCGGTTCCAGTTTCAAAAACATCGTCTACGGGTCAATTAGTGTTATCATGCTGCGATAACCGAAGTTGTGGCTGGAATTTCAGTAGTTGGAATTGAGATTCAAGCGGGTGGGAATCTGTTTGGGGAACTGTTTTTCGGCCTCGATGAAAAATTAACAAGAAGAGGTAATCTGAAATGAGATTTTTAATTTTGATGGTGATGGCTTTAACGGTCGTGGCTGTAGGGTGTGAGCGAAAGCAGTTGTCCAAGAAAGAAGTCGAGCAAGCAACTCAAAATGAAAAAGTAAAGGTAGCCATTGCCCAACAAGAACGCCAAGTGTTGAGCAAGCCGCCTGAAA
>JAPKBL010000217.1 GCA_028823415.1 Mariniblastus sp. | reverse complement strand
CTGTCAATCGCTCGTCGCCATCACCAATTAAGTTTAAACCGCCAGCAACCGTTGGCGTACCGTTAACACCGTCGACAACGAAGGTTCCATCGACCAAGAACCGCTCAACTTCGTCAGCGGTGTAGGTGTCGTCAAAGGCCCCGCTTAAATCTAATCTCAATTGATCGACTGGATCGACAAGTGGATCATTAACAGTGATCGTTAGTTGCTGACCAAGCCCGCTAGAGTCGATAAACGTATCAATGCCATCGCCACCAGTAAGCCCAATGATTCCGTACTGCTCAGCCTTCACTTCGAAGACATCGTCGTCGCCAAGTCCGTCAAACGTAGCATTTTCAACACCGACATAAATCAGCAGTCCCGAGTTCACCTTAACGCCGTTGACATCAAAAATAAACTCATCGGCAATCGACGTTCCCTTACCGATTATGGTGTCGTTTTCAGTGCCAACACTGTCAATGATGGTAATTACACCCGAAGAACTAAAGACGACTTCGTAGGTGTCATCGCCACCCTCGCCGAATAAGTTAAGTGCACCAACACCTAAACCTGTTACGTTGAAAACATCATTTCCGAGACCTGCTCTGATCATCAAATCAATGTTCGAACTTCCAATACAGAAATAGTCGGTTCCGTCGCCCGCCTGAACCTCATCGATGCCGGTAAAGCTAACGTCAAAACCGGGAGAGAGCTCCGGTGGGTTGACTGGATTCAAATTGAAACCCATACCACGCAGAAACGCTCGATCCTGCTCAACGATGTCGTTGAAACTGCCATCGCGAGACGTTCCAGCAAGGCTCGATGCGATCGTATCGAAATCGATTAACTCAGTATTCGAGTTAACCGGAAGTGGCATTAGAGCACCTAAGTCGCTCTCGCCCATGAAGTACAAACCGGAACCATCCCCAGCCCAACTACCATTGGTAGTGTAGTTAAGCACCTCAAAGGTCGAATCGTTCGCGTCATAATTGCCGACGACTGCAGCGTCATTGGTATCGAAATACTGCAAATCCATCACGCTGGCAACGTCTCGACTGCCACGCGGATCAAAGCCTTGGGTTTCGTTTGGAATGAATGATTCCATTCCCAAAACACGGAAGAACTGCGAGCGAGTCAGTCCACCAGTCACGTTGTCGAGCAACGCCTGTTGGTCACCTCCAAAACGACTGAGATCAAGATTGTAATTGATCAATCCATCGCTCTCATCCACGCCATTGCTATCGCCACGGCCAGTCATGATTGACCAAGGTGAGGCAGCCCAGACATTTTCGCCATTGAGATCATGGAATCCATAACCAAATGCCTGTGCGGTCGCCAACGAATCGACCTCATTGTCTGTGATGTCAATTGTCAATGTGAAACTACCGTCAAACAACGGCATGATCGTATTATCAAAATACAGCTGAAGCTCACCGCGAAGGGCATCACCAAAAGTCGCGTAACCATTTTGGTTATAGGCCGTATCATCAAACCAAAGCGAGTCTGCTTCGAAGTTTAGATTAATGGCCTGCTCATCCGGATGCGGTTCGTCGCAAGGAGGTGGGAAATCGTTTCCAATCGCGGCTTGTCCTGTGCCGTCAAGTCCCATTTCCCAAGTCGTGTTTTCGAGCGTACTGGCAATGAACGTGTCGTCACCATCGCCAATGATTTCGACGCCACCAGCAAAATCCAGTTCGCCATTGACGGTGTCTACGATGAATGTGTCATCCCCGCCCATGCCATTGAGCGTAATCGAATGCAGCATCGTTTCGGTGTACGTTTGAATTACCGTGCCATCGACTTCCACCTCGATCATCGCATTGTCGAGCGCCGATCGCCGAACCACCATCACGTTTGGATTCGCATCGCCAACGATTTCAGGGCTGTGACCAATCAATGAAATTTCAACAGCTTGAATTTGGCCATTGTTTCGAACGGAGTCGTCAGCCCAGAATCCAAACACCCATGCCTTGGTTGGGTCGTTTGGATCAGCAACGGTGCTGGCGTAGTTCCCCCAAAGATTACCTCGGCCGTCGAAATATCCGCCTTCACCATCTTTGAGGATTCGAGACTCCTCCATGATAATGTTGCCACCGTTGTTGTAACCAACCGAGACAGCCAGAGATGGGAACAGCCCATCGCCGGCATTCTCACCAACACCGGCAGCGGTGTAAGAGATAGCTACATGCCCCGCCCCCGTCACGGCGATCGACGGATAAATATAGTTATAGAACGGATGCTCAATCGTTCCCGACTGCTTTACCGTTTTTGTATCGAGATCAATCTCATACCAACGAATGGCACTGGTCTCTGTGACACCACCGTCTGGATTAGATCCACTACCGCTTCCTAGAATCGCGTGGGTCGCCCAAAGACTATTGCCTAGACGCTGAATCGATGCACTTAACTCGGTCCCGCCATTGACGATATCCGGATCAAATTCCTGTCGAATGAATTCAGGGGGAGTTTCATAAGGATCGACCGCAATGTTGACATTGGCCTGAGCGACCGCACCACCGGCTGTGTCAGTGTCTGTTAATTCGGTCAGGATCAGTGTGTCACCTTCACTGGGCGCGACTAAACCAAAGGTTCCCGCGACGGTACCCGTAACGTCTGTCCCCCACTGATGGTTGTTACCTGCTGCGGCAACGACTGACGCACTTACTCCGAAACTATCACTTCCGATACCAGGAACACCTGGACGAACCAATTGCTCGTATTTGTTGAACGTCCAGACTTCCGGGGGAGCGAAAGGGGAAGGGGAATCGACAGAGACGATGACGCTATTGTCATCAACCGCTAAGTTGGCGGCCAAACCCGCTCCACCGATTGCCGGAAATCCACCATCATAAAACAAGTCGCCAGTCGTCGGATCAGCATCGACGTCATAACCGTAGTTAACGGTGTACCAATCGAGCATTGGGTTGGATGTTCGTGACATCCCCAACAGGACTGCGTGCTGATTGCCATCGATACCGCTATAGATGTCACGGTTACTAACGGACGTGATAAACCAACGTCGGGTGTCGGCATCGTAAACGACACGAGAATTAGTGGCCGAATCGCCATTGTTCAACACCTCGTCGTCAACCGAAACACCTGGCATCACATCGCTACCACGATCCCGCCAGAAATCGGTAACAGGTTTGTCGACCAGCGTATCGCCGGTGACCTTATCGATCACTTTAAAATTTTGATTCGTGACGGTAACGACATGATTCGGTCCGATCGCACCGGCCAAGTTTGGCGGGCCACCAAATTGCTCGGTGTTCAGATTTAATCCGACATCGACCGCCAATAACCGTCTTTCTTCGAGTGATTCGTAATTAACGGTTGAATCACTGGACTTGCGCCGGCGTTTTTTGGACTGATTGAATTTACGTCTCGACGACGAGTGGCGGTTTAGACTCATTCTTGAAAACCTCGTTAATAGTACTCAAAAGCCGTCAAAAAGCCCTGAATACGTGCACATCGAATGAAAATCCCAAGCTGGCACGGGGAGCGAATCCCGCCTGAGAAAGGACAAAATAATGGTATGGCTCCTACGATAATTAAAACTGGCCACGATTTTCAATAATTTTCAGATTTTCACCCGATAATTTCCACCAAAGCCAAAATCATCGTTTTGTGCTGGCAAATATCCTGCCCAGCTTAACAAAATCGGAAAAAGCAGGGATCTGTGAATCAGGAGCCTGAGATTGGGTAGCACAGAGAGCGTGCAAGAAGCGTGTTCATTTCGACGTTTTCGTTTAAGAATCTCGCCGAACCATCCATCATTGCAATCTGACACCCGCCGGAGTGGTTACTGGTTGCTGGGATATGGTTCCATTAAGTTCTGGTAACGTTCGCGTTTGCAGGAGTTGCTTTGTAGGCAAGAAACGGATTCGGAAGGTCTCTATTGTGATGAACATAGCTCCTTAGACACGCGTCAAACCGGCAGGGAACTCTCCCCAATCCCCCCC
>JAPKBL010000216.1 GCA_028823415.1 Mariniblastus sp. | reverse complement strand
GAGGAGGAGGAGGAGGAGGAGGAGTTCTCACTAGCCCAACTCAGCCAAGCTTACGCAGAAGCGTTGAAGACGCGCGGTGACGCACCGAAAGAAGTTGACGAACCTGACCAGACGTCAATGCCGGAGCCCAATCAACCCCATGACCCAGCGTTGGAAGGGGCAGACCAAGCACCGGAAATTGACGACGACGCATGCTGCCCGATTTCACCAGAGTCCATCATCGAGTCGATTTTGTTCGTAGGTGCCCCCAAAGGCGCAACCCTCAATAGCCGAAAAATTGCCGCCGTATTACGTGATGTTAGCCCCAAGGAAGTCACCCAGACTGTTCGTGCCCTCAATTCCAAATATGAGAAAGAGGACGCAGCTTTCCGGATTGAATCCGATGGAGGTGTTTTCAAAATGAAACTCGATCCCCAGCTGGTTGATTTTCAACAAGATTTCTTCGGTCGAAATCGACAGATTCGACTCAGCCAAGCGGCGATCGATGTAATGGCCATTGTTGCCTACAACCAACCCGCCACCCGTGAATTGGTGGAAAAAATTCGCCTCAAACCTAGCGGCGGGGTACTGGCTCAACTGGTCCGACGGGAGTTGTTAACCGTAGAGTTGGGCGAATCTAACTCAAAAATCAAATACTACTCAACTACCGATCGCTTTCTCGATCTGTTTCAACTCGAAGTAATTACGGACCTACCACAAAGCCACGATGTGTCCGACATGGACGAATTAGCCGACTAGAAATTGCCACTTGCTGAGCTACCTTAAACCAACGGTAGCAGCGACTGCCACGGTTGTTTCATCCTGCCCATTGAACGCAATTGCTGATCCTCCAAGTTCATGTAAGATTGAATAAACATTCCTTCTATTATCTGAGATAAAAATGCTATTCAACGCTTTGCACGTTTTTTTGATCGGACTCCTTGGGGTAGTTACCTCAAACTCATTTCTATCTGGACAGGACAATCCACCCGGAAAAACCTCAATTCAAGACTCACGTTTGATCGCTGCAGTTTATACCCCTTCCATTGAGAAATCGATTCCACACCCCGATTTTGTTTTGCCTTCCGTGGACGGCGGAGCTTCTATTGAGTTGTCTAAATATCGCGGAAAAAAAGTTCTGCTTTTACATTTTGCGTCTTGGTGAGCCGGTTGCCGAAAAATCATTCCCGTGTGGAATGAAAAATCAAAGCCGCTCGTAGCCGATGGTAAACTGGTGGTCGTAGGCGTCGTGCAAGAACAGCACGCCGAGCGAGCGAGACTTTACAAGCAATGGAAGAAATTTGAATTCCCCATTGCTCAGGACTCCACGACAAGCCTTGGGCTGAAGGTGGTTCCGGTTCCAATCTTGATTGATGAGTATGGTTTTGTGATGAGTTCCCGGCCTCGCATCAGTCAACTGTCGGACTTGGTCAACCAAAAGACCGCCCCGCGCAAAACTCAAGCTCCACGTCTCTCGCTTCAACAGACCACCTCTAAATGGCTGCTTGCACATCCTTCGGGCGATTCATTTATGTCAGCGGTCGCCGCGGGCGATGCACTCTTGCACGAAGCGACGGCCGGATCGATTGACGAGGCAATTTTGCAGTACCAAAAAGCCGAGTCAATCGCTTCTTCAGAGAATGACTTAAAACAAACAGGGCTGGTAAATTTCCGTTTGGGCGTAGCCTTCCGCAGCCGATTTGACGCATTGACCGAAGCCAAACAAGATCCGCAAGACTTTTCCAGCGCGGCTCAGTACTGGGCGCGTGCGTTAGAAACCGACCCCAATCAATATATTTGGAGGCGACGAATTCAACAGTACGGCCCTCAACAAATAAAGCCGTACCCATTTTACGATTGGGTCGAACAAGCGAAAGCCGAAATTACCGCTCGCGGAGATTTGCCGATTCCTTTAACCGTCCCGCTTTCGGGAGCGGAACTCGCGCAGCCCGCAAAAACTTTCAACTCGAATAATGCCCAAAAACCGCTATCGAGCGATCACCAAATTACACGAGACGATAAGAAATTAATTCAAATTCATGCCACCGCTATTCCTCAAAAGATCGCGGCGGGCGAAACGACACGGATCCACCTGCGCATGACGCCCGATTCTGGATACTGGAACAACGAATCCGCTCCCTTGGTGATTTGGATTGATGCGTCGGAGGCGGGAACGCCATCAGATACACGACTAGTCCATCCTCATGTGAAGAGCCCTTCATCCCACGAGACGCGGACCTTCGAATTCGAATTCAAAACCAACAATAATCTTACTGAAAATATTGAAATCTCAGGTTACGCACTCTACTACGTGTGTGATTCCGATGACGGCCAATGCATCTATCGCCGCCAAGCCATTTCAATTCCGATTCAAATTGCCTCAGAGAATTGATATTTCGATCTGCCAATAATTGAAAGAAACCTACGATCGCGTTCCTCAGCGATTCGAGACCTTGTGAATTCTTCGCCCAAGCGTTAACTTTTGGGAAAGAATAAAAAGCTCAACAGACAACATCTCAAAAAAACGTTGGAATGAAAAATGCGAAATGCGGTTGCTTTAGTACTCGGCGGCGGACGTGGATCAAGACTGGCCCCGCTAACGGCTATTCGTAGTAAACCTGCAGTTCCATTGGCAGGCATGTATCGTTTGATCGACATCCCGATCTCCAATTGCCTCAACAGCGGAATCAACCGAGTGTTTGTCCTGACTCAATTTATGTCAGTTAGTCTCCATGGACACATCCGACGCGCATACTCGTTTGATAATTTCAGCGGCGGTTTCGTCGAATTGCTTGCCGCTCAGGAAACTTTGAGTGACGGCAGCGATTGGTATCAAGGCACCGCCGATGCGGTCCGAAAAAACTTGGTTTACTTTAACCAACCAGGAATCGACTACGTTGTTATTCTTTCGGGTGACCAACTCTACCGAATGGACTATGGCGATTTGATCGAGACTCATATCAAAAGCGGCGCTGACGTGACCATCTCCTGCATGCCCGTTTCGCGCGAAGATGCAAAAGGGTTTGGCGTCGTTAAAGTCGATGACAATGGACGTGTAAGAGACTTTGTGGAAAAACCACAAACTGACGAAGAAATCGACGCTATCAGTACCGATGCGGACTGGATTGACAGCCATGGCGTTGAATCCAAAGGCCGCGATTGCATTGCCAGTATGGGCATCTATGTATTCGATCGAAAGCTACTAAGTAAAGTTTTATCAGGCACCCAACACACCGATTTCGGAAATGAGGTTTTCCCAGCGACGATCCATAGCCATCATGTTCAGATGCATTTATTCGATGGTTACTGGGAGGACATTGGGACCATTCGTTCGTTCTATGAGTCCAATTTAAATCTGACCACCGAGAAACCAGAATTTGAACTGATGGAACCAGGCTCTCCAATCTACACCCGTGCTCGATTCCTGCCTCCAACACGGATGAGCGGTGCAACCGTCTCCAACAGCCTGATCTCCAACGGATGTAAAATTGGTACCGGTGCAATTATTGAAAACAGCGTGATTGGATTGAGAACTGTGATCCGGTCCAATGTGACAATTCGTAATTCCATTGTCATGGGAAATGACTACTATGACAGTGAGGAACGAGCAGCCGAACGTCAAAGCCCGCTTCTAGAAATCGGTGAAGGTACAGTCATCGAAGGTGCCATTATTGATAAAAACGTGAGCATTGGAAAAAACGTTCGAGTTATTAATCAATCCCAGCGGGACCAAACCAATCTGGACCATGACACCTGCGTGATTCGAGATGGCATTCCGATTCTAATTAAAAAAGCAGTCCTTCCCGATGATTGGAATCTCGAAGAACATCTAAGCTAATTTGTTTCGCCATTCCCAAGTTTCTGAGAATCGAAACACTTCCGGGCAGGCTAGTCCCAAAGCGTCTTTTGCTTTCCTGCTTTCGGGGCAGGGGGTTGAGGCGGATCCTGGTTTGCCACAGGTTCCTTTAGCGGAG
>JAPKBL010000105.1 GCA_028823415.1 Mariniblastus sp. | reverse complement strand
GACTCCGATCTGCGGAGCCAACTAATTAAATTCCCAAATATTAAATTCGCAAAGCCGAATCTGTAATGGCGAATTTACCTCGAAACGAATAGGGGTGTTTACTTTCGGAGTCGCTTCATCAAAGCCTTTGAGCGTTGTTTTATTTCGGATTCCGGTAAACCCTCGAGATAACCAACGCGTCGCAGGACTTGCAAGTCGATTGTTTTGATAGAATCAGAATCAAGAGCTATTTCATAATCAAACGGTCCATCCTGAAACCAAACGAGCGACTGAAGCGCAATAAGATTCACGACCCCAGAATCCGATTCCTTGAGTATGGCCGTGATCGCGGGAACTGGATTCTGAATTTTTTGAATTCCAAGGAACTCACAAGCCCGTAATTTCACGAGTAAGTCAGCATCTTGCGCGACGGCAAGTTTCGCAAGCGGTGATAACGCACCAGCCTTGTCTCCAAGAATGGAACAGACAGAAAAGGCCCAGTATCGATCAATAGGATCTTGCGAACTTATCGCGCGACGCAATCGTGGCAGTGCTTCCGCCACAGGCAACAGGGCAAGATTAGCAATGTCAACGTACCGCGAAATTGCGGTTTTTTTTTCTAACCCATAGGAAATAGGGTTATCCATTGCCTCTTCAACCAAAGTACTCTCCGGGATGAAACTCAAATCAGGCATCGCTTTCACTTGATTGGTAAGTTCATTTCGCATGGCAACTAGGCGTTCCCGATGCTCTGGTTTCTCGGAAAGATTATTTATTTCGTGCGGGTCGTCGGTCAATAAAAACAATTGCTCAGCAGGCTTCGGTAAGAAAAAGGCAGATTGGGCGGGGTTGAGTTTTTCCGAATTGAATAGCTCCCGCCATTGCTTCCAGGCGAGATTAATGTAGCGATAGTTGTTTTGGAGACCGTCAGGATAGATCGCTTGGTAATTGCGAATATATTTCCAATTGCCAAGCCGAATCGATCGACAAAAATCGTATTTTTCATCCATTCGGTCGGCGTAACCCAATGTTCTATTTCTGGCTTCCACCTCATTTTGCGTAACCCCCGAACCCAGGAAAGGCTCGCCGTCGACAAACGAAGGAACCGTTAGTCCGGCCAATTTTAGTACCGTAGGTCCAAAGTCAACGAAATCAACAAACCCATCGGTTCGAGTTCCACGACCGAAGGGCGAAAGGGATTTCCATTTTTGCGGCACTCTAACAACCAGAGGCACATGGAGACCACTTTCATAGATGTAGCCTTTGCCTCTTGGAAGAACGCCACCGTGATCACCAAAATAAAAAATAAAGGTGTTCTCAAGCAACCCGTCACTCTCGAGTTGCTCAACCAGTTGACCAACCCGATTGTCAATGGACTTAATGCGATCGTGGTAACGCGCATAGGTCAGGCGAAACAACGGAGTGTCAGGATGATAAGGCGCTAACTCCAAAGAGTCTGGATCGGTTTTGTTATTTGGCGCGTCGAGCCAAGATTGCTTAAAGTGCAACGAACTTTCATGCGAATCGGTGTAGGTTTGCACATGAAAAAATGGCTTTCCGTCAGGGCGGTTTCGCCAGTGGGCTTTGTTGGATGAGGCGTCCCATGTCCCATTGGTTTCAACTGCGTTGTAATCCTTTTTTGAATTATTTGTTGTGTAATAACCAGCGTCCCTGAGATACGCGGGAAACATCTTCCAATCGTCGGGCAGCTTAGCCAATTCTGTTCGGCGGTGAAATTGAGTGCCAAGTCGAGGTCCATAGACCATGGTGATCAACGTCGTTCTCGCAACACTGCAAACCGGTGCGTTTGAGAAAGCACGATCAAAAGCAACTCCCTGCTTTGCAAGATTCGCGATGTTCGGAGTTTCTGCGCCACTTGGGTCAAATAGTTTCAAATAGTGCTTGGAATTATCCTCCGACATGATCCAAAGGAAATTGGGCTGATTCTGAGCGATCAGCAGCTTGGATGTTGTCGGCAAAATACCAAGAAATACAAAAACAACGGTCACAAATAAGCGGATGCTCGCCATGTTTATTTCAAATCTTAAAAATCAGGTTGATATTCCAACATCACTTGAAAACCCGGATGTCTCTTTTATTAGAAACCGAACGACTAAACACGTCAAAGTAATAGCGCAAGAAAAAAGGACGACCAAGGTCGTCCTCTTAAACAATGTTTCAATCAAGTTCGCTTTGCAGCGTTTTCAAAATCGAAGGCTATTTTTTGCCGCCTTTTTTATCAAGCGACTTGTAATTTCCAGCAAATTTCTTCTTGAACTTCTCAACACGACCGAGTGCGTCAACGAATTGTTGCTTACCGGTGTAAAACGGGTGCGAAGCACTCGAAATATCGACGAAGTAGACAGGATACTCGTTTCCGTCTTCCCACTTGATCGTCTCTTTAGTGGAGATCGTAGACTTAGTCAAAATCGAAAAATCTGCAATTTTGTCTTTGAAAACTACAGGACGATAATCTGGGTGAACATCCGATTTCATGGCTCTACTCGTTTGGCGTGTATAAACTTAAGATGAATATATTATCGAAAAAGATACTGCCGTCAAACCGTAAAACTGCCATCTTTCAGCGTTTTAGTTCATTTTTTCCGGACTAATGTAGTCACTTTCTGATTAAGATCGGCTTAAAAGGACAATTGAGCGCATTCGGCGGCTGTTAACCTACACCGCACACAATCTCATCCCGCAGGAAAAAACATGGACAGCCTCGCCGGAAACCTACTAATCGCCATCCCTGACCTTCACGATCACACCTTTTCACGCACTGTCGTTATGCTGGTTCAACATGATCTCCATGGAGCCTCCGGAGTTGTGCTCAACCGCCCGTCAGAAGTGACGATCTCGCAGGTTTGGGACGAAGTCTCGGCGGTGCCGAGCGACTGCCAGGATCTCGTCTATATGGGCGGACCCGTCGATGGCCCATTGATCGCACTTCACGAAGAACTGCAAAGTGGCGAATCATGCATCTGTCCGAATTGTTACGTCTCGATTGGGAGGGAATCGCTGAACCTGCTAGTCAACCAAAGCAAAGCAAAGTTTCGGGTTTATAGCGGCTACTCTGGATGGGGGCCGGGGCAGCTTGAACAGGAACTCAAACAAGGCGGGTGGTTTATCTACCCAGGGGCGGCGCGAATAGTGTTCGACTCCCCAGATGGTTTGTGGAGGCAACTATGTGAGCTCATTGGAGAGGACGTGCTCGGGAGACACGTCGGCAATGTCGTGCCGACGGACCCCGCACTCAATTAACGCAGATTCACATTAGTTTTGACTACTCCCATTGGTAAGCCACAACCTCATTTAGATTTCGAATCAAGATCATCTTGCCCTTGACCGCTAAGTGTGCCCAGCTGTCATCGCCGACCTTCCGTCGTTCGATTAATTCGAACTCGTCGGGTCGAGCTGAGATCAAAAGCAATTCACCCTTTTGATCCAAAGCTAATATCTTGTCACCCGAACCAATCAGGCTCGCGTATTTACCAAACGGTTTGCTTCGCCAAGTTTCCTCACCCGATTTTAAATCAAAACAAGCAAACCTTTGGTTCCGTAAGTGCACAAACGAATGTCCACCAATAATGACAGGTGAGGACATGTAACCCTCGGCCGGTGCACTCCACACTTGAGCGGTAACAAAATTGTTGGTTGTCCCGGCGGAAGCGACGTTGATAAGCTGAGTTGTCCCACCATAGGTGCTGGTGAAAACACTTCCGTTCCAAATCGTTGGCGTCAAAATATTCATCCCGCGAAATGTCTTGACCGCCTGGCTCCAGAGTTTCTTTCCGGTTTCCAAGTCCACGCCGCACAGTTCACCTCGCGTTTGCACGATCGCCTGTCGCTTGCCTCCGAGTTCACCAATCACTGGTGAAGAGAACGCACTTCCGTTCATTCCGCCGCCATCCTCGAGCGATGACCAGACTACTTTCCCCGATGCCTTTTCAAGCTTCTTGAATCCACCGCCTGCTTGCACATACAAGTAATCGCCGTCTATCAGCGGCGAACATACAAATCCAAAATTGGGAGAAGCCGAACCCGTATCGTTGGGAAAGTCGAGTTTCCAAATAATTTTTCCGGTAGATGCATCGAGGCAGACCAGAACGTCCTGAATGCCCGCAACGTACAAGCGACCATCATCGTAAGCCGGTGTCGCCCGAATCCAGCTGCCGTTGGAAGCGGCAAAAAATGGGACCCTCATAGCGCCTTTCCATTCGGTTTTCCAAATGACTTTGCCAGTCTCGAGGTCAATCGCGGTCACAACCTCCAGTTTCTTGTCCTTGGTTTCGGTCACGTAAACCGAATCGCCGACTACAAGCGGACCACTGTAACTTGGTCCCAGTGGCAACGACCATTTTTTCTTGAGTGTGTCCTCGTCAATCGACTCTGGGAGGGAGCCCTTAGGTAGGACGCCGTCCCGGTTAGGACCTCGCCATTGTGACCACTGGGTTCCGTTATTTTCCACTGGAGTTTGAGCCTGAAGCAGCGGCGTAAAACAGGTGGCGATTGCCAGCATACAAATTACAATACGAGTGGTCATGGTCATTCCGTTAATTCGTAAATAGGTTGTGAAACAGTCAAAAAAACAGCTTACGATTGGGGAGGCGAACTCACCCCCTCAAATCGCGGTGACATCAAATTAATCTTGGGTTGGTAATGTTTTACAAGTGACGCCATTTGGGAAAAGTTATCGCAACAAATGGCGTGCGTGATCCCTTTACGAATGTCTGCGGTTACGGCACTTCCGCTAAAGACAACCGTTGTTTTCCCGGGCACTCTCGAGGCGAATTCGTTGAGCGCGAGAACCGCTCGATGCGGTTCTTTCAAATGCGAAACACTCAGCCAGAGTAAATCAGGCAGATGTTCTCGCGCTAATTGAAGCAGGGAGGAAAGCGGCAAATCGTTTCCAAGAGAAAACGCCCGCCAACCGAGCGACGCCATCGTCACCTCCAGGGCCTGCGTAGGAATTTCAAATTGATCGCCGGAAATCGCACCCCCGATTGCGAGTCTCGCCGAGGGCTTGGGGGGTGGTAACAAATCGTTAACCTGCCGGATTGCTTCCAGACAGACAGCAGCAGCCTGACTCTCCTGATGGTCGTCGAGAAATCCAGAGCGCCTAGAAGTCTCAATTTGCTGGAAAGCTGGACTAACAACTTGGTCAAAAATGTCGGCGACCTCAAAACCATCGAGGAACAGCAACACCATCAGCTTTCGGCAGGTAACCGGAGCGTTGCTCAAAAGGGCAGCGTGGAACTGAGCAATCGCGTCCTGAGGCCCAGTGACGGAGATGTCATCGATTTTGGGCAATCCAATGTTCTGGGGTTTGACTAGCTTCAAATTCTTTCTTTTGACGAACGAAATCACTTCTGACCGGGGAATTCGGCGGTGACCGCCCGCCGTTCTCATTGCGGTAAGGAATCCAGAGTCGCACCAACGCTTGAGGGAGGACTCGCTCACTCCAATCGATGTTGCTACTTTTTTGGGGGAAAATGAATCATCAAGACTCAAATAGGAGCGTTCATTTTGAACGTTTAGGCTAGTTGAAGAATTCGGGACATTAACCATGGACAACAAATCTTTCGAATAAAATCGATCAAATGTGGCGACAATGGTTAACCCGATAAATCCCATCCGGTTGTAACAGGAACGAATTGAACGTTTTGAAAAAATATGAATAATCAATCCATGTCTGAAGAAAACGGTTCCAAAATGGGATCCAACGACCGCTTTGAGGTTTTTTTTGACGGGGAATGTCCCCTGTGCAAGAGAGAAATCAATATGATACGGCGAAAGGACAACCGGCATCAATTACTTCTCACTGATATTTCTTCCGAGGATTTCAGCCCGCCGGCGAGCCCGACTTTGGACCAATTGATGAGATCAATACACGGGAAAATGCCAACGGGTGAATATGTGGTTGGGGTGGAGGTTTTTCGCCAAATCTACCAAAGGCTTGGCTATCAAAGAACCGTTTCTTTGAGCCAAGTTCCCGGCGTCGGTTACTTTTTAAATGCAGGATATTATGCGTTTGCCAAACTCCGTTACTGGCATGCAATGCACCGCATGAAAAAGCGTGTTACGTCAATCCAATAAGCCAGTGTATGGCTGCAAATTTTCGATACCGTCGAGAATTTATCCAATTCGAAGAGCTAACCAGTCAAAGGACCGGAACTGAAAAATGCGAGTTGCAATTATCGGAGGTGGAGTTTCCGGCTTAGTCACCGGTTACCGACTTCACAAACAGCACGATGTCACGTTATTCGAAGCCAATGACTATGTCGGTGGACACACCAACACGATTGACATAGAGAACGACGAAGGTCAATTCGCTATTGATACGGGTTTCATCGTCTTCAACGACCGAACCTATCCGAATTTCATCGCGCTGATGGATGAACTAAAGGTAGCCTCCCAGCCAACGAGGATGAGCTTTAGCGTTTCCTGTGAAAAAACCGGGCTTGAGTACCGTGGCGCCGATTTCAATGGCCTTTTTGCTCAGCGTCGAAATTTGTTCAATCCGAAATTTTTAAAGCTGCTTTGGGACTTGGTGCGGTTCAATAAGGCTGGGGAACAACTGCTCGAAAACGAACAGGAAAATGAAACAGTCGGCGAATTTTTTGAGAGGAACAATTTTTCGCCTCAATTTATCGAGCAGTATTTTATGCCAATGGGCGCTGCCATCTGGTCTGCGTCCTTTGAGACATTTAGGCAATTCCCCATTCGATTTATCGCCGAATTCTACCACAATCACGGCTTACTCGGAGTCACGAACCGGCCTCAATGGCGCGTGATCACCGGCGGATCGCGTCAGTACATCGCTCCTCTGACTCAGGATTGGTCGAATCGTATCCATACAAACCAACCCGTCCGAGACATTCATCGGACAGAGGACGAAGTTGTCGTCATCACCAAAGACGGCCAAAGCCACTCGTTTGATCATATTGTTTTTGCATGTCATAGTGACCAAGCGTTGAGAATTCTGGGGAATCAGGCCACCGCTGTTGAGTCCGAAATATTAAGTTCATTCCCGTACCACCCCAACACAGCCCTTCTCCACACCCAGGAATCTGTCTTGCCGAAAAACCGCCGCGCTTGGGCCTGCTGGAATTATTTTAAACCTGAGCGAGCGTCGTCCCTTGCAAACGTCACCTACAACATGAACATTCTCCAGTCCCTAAATTCTAAACAGACCTTTTGTGTGACACTTAACGATGACGGGAGAATTCGAGATGAAAACATCCTCGGCTCCTATACTTACATGCATCCGACGTTTGAAATTCGCCGAAAACAAATGCAAGCTCGACACCACGAATTGATAAACCGCAACAGCACCTCCTTTTGTGGTGCCTACTGGGGTAATGGTTTCCACGAGGATGGGGTAAAAAGTGCAATCGCAGTTGCCAATCAACTCGAAAAGATAGATGTTGGGGTGGGATGTTGAACAGCTGCATCTACGAAGGACTGATTCGACACCGTCGGAACACTCCCCAAATCCACCAATTTGATTTCAAATCATTCTTTTTGATGATCGACTTGGCCGAAATTGACTCGATTTTTAGGCGGCACTGGCTCTGGTCTGCCCATCGAATCGCTCTTGGCCGGTTCAGAGAATCAGAACATTTGATTCAACATCGAGACCACGGCAACCTCCGCAAACGAGTTGGAAAGGTTTTAGAAAATGTCGGGGTCGCTAGCGACTCCATCGGTTCGATTCGATTACTCACCCAATTAAGGATTTTTGGAATTTCCATGAATCCGGTAAGTTTCTTTTACTGTTACTCTCATTGTGGTCAAACGATTCGGGCAGTCATTGCTGAAGTCAATAACACGCCGTGGGGTGAGCAACACGTTTATGTGATTCCCAGTTTCAAGCCCGATGCGGCATCCGATCAGCAAGCGAGTATCAGAAGCGATGACGTGGATAAAGCTTTCCATGTGTCGCCCTTTATGTCGCTCGACATGTGCTATCGCATGTCGTTTACCCATCCAGGTACCAAACTGGGCGTCAAGATTGAGAATCACCTCGATCAACCGCTGAATGATGTAAAAAAAATCCTTGACGTTTCAATGGTAATGAAGAGGAAACCGCTTACCGGATGGAATCTAAATCGGTTATTCCTGCGATATCCGCTGATCACGTTGCAAATCTTTGCAAGTATTTACTGGCAAGCGTTTCGGTTGTTTATGAAAAAGACTTCCTTTCACTCCCACCCCAAGAAGCAGGATTTCGATTCCGAATCCACTGACAAAACTGAAGACCTTCAACTAAATCCCACAACGGGCGAGCCAACTCGACCGTCTCCATCAGAATCTAAATCCGTTTTGGTAAGCCGATGAATCATTTTATTAACTTAAAAATCAACCGACGCGTGGCCAAGTTGCACGAAACCGAAACTTCGGTCGGGATTGTCAAGACTGAATTCCCACTCGATCTGAACGTCGGCGAAATCAAAAACCAGTTGGTTCAACCTAAATCTGATTTATTTCGCAACCAGATCTTCAAACGTTTCCACCAAATTACCGGCGGCAGCCTGAGAGTGGTCGATCCGATCGGGTCAATGCAGTCCATCGGGTCAAACGAAGCGACCGATGACCTGCAGTCGACCGTCGTGGTCGGCGATCAAAAATTCTATAAACGTGTGATGGTGGGCGGAACAATTGGTTCAGCAGAATCCTATGCAAATTTAGAGTGGGTTTCTGACGACCTGACCTCGCTTATCCGAATTATGATTCGAAACCTAAATCAGTTTTCTCGAATCGAAAAAACGTGGGGTTGGATTAAAAACAGTTGGCACTTCGTTCAGCATATGATGCGGCGGAACACCATCCATGGAAGCCAAAAAAATATTCACGAACACTACGATTTGGGTAACGATTTCTACCAGCTATTTCTAGACCCGACAATGAACTACTCGTCCGGCATTTTTGAGTCGCCCGAACCGGACGCGAATGACTCCAACAAGATGCTCGATGCTTCACTGAGAAAGATGGATCAAGTCTGTCGAAAACTGCAACTCAATTCGTTAGATCATGTTTTAGAAATCGGCACAGGATGGGGTGGCCTTGCAATCCATATGGCGAAGTCTACTGGGTGCCGCGTCACCACCACCACGATATCCAAAGAGCAGCATCGTTTCGCAGTCGAACGAGTTCGCAAGGAAGGGCTCGAAGACCGAGTCACCGTCCTGTTACAAGATTATCGGCAGCTCACTGGAAAGTACGACAAAATTGTCTCAATTGAGATGATCGAAGCGGTAGGGCATCAATTCTACGATGAATACTTCTCGCGCTGCTCTGATTTACTTCGAGATGATGGAGTGATGCTGCTGCAGTCGATCACCATTGGCGAGCAAAATTTCAAATATCACATTAACCACGTCGACTTTATTAGAAAGTACATCTTCCCCGGCGGCTGTTTGCCATCGGTCACCACTTTGTCCAAGGCCGTCGGCCGATCCACTGATATGCGGATGCTTTCGCAGGAAGACATCACTCCCC
Source organism: Mariniblastus sp. (assembly GCA_028823415.1). GTDB lineage: Bacteria > Planctomycetota > Planctomycetia > Pirellulales > Pirellulaceae > Mariniblastus. The sequence continues at coordinate 6,506 of JAPKBL010000105.1, read as the reverse complement.
ACTACGTGAAAACATTAGCCTACTGGCGTCGTGAATTTATGAGCCGTCTCGACGAAGTGCGAGCACTCGGGTACGACGAACCATTCATTCGTTTCTGGCACTTTTACCTTTGCTATTGCGAAGCGGCGTTTGCGGAGCGACGGGTTCACAGTATTCATATTTTGTATTGTAAACCAAAATGCAAAATTGACCCCGTGGTTGATTTCGTCCAACCGTTGCGTGAAAGGCAGTCTGCAGACAGTCCACATTGCCCACCTCCGGCCAAGTCTGTTCCTGGTCGGCAATTCCAGAAATGAACGATTTCAGGCCGGGTCGCAGAATGGTGGTTATTAAATTGGTTTTTGGAAGTGCTAAGGTTTGATTAGGGGCGAATGAGTTTGGTTCAGATTTGATCCTCACCCGTTACTCCCGAATCCGTAACGCAAACGTTTACGCATGAGTTATCTTCTGAAAAACAAATCCTCTCGGCGTGGATTTTTAAAGGCGACTGCGGCGGCACGACGAAGAATTTGGTAACGAGGGCTTCCAGATGAAGAACTTTATGGACTGTGTTAAGTCTCGGAAGACGCCCGCATCGGATATGCAATCTCACCACCGCATGCTATACGTCTGCCATGCAATTTATGTAGCCATGCGTCTCAATCGCAAAGTGACTTTGGATCCGAAAACGGAAACCTTTGGCAACGATGAATTGGCAAATTCATTTATCGAGCGGTAGCAGCGACCAGGTTACGAAGTCGACACCCGGACAAATGGCTAGGCCGAAGCGTTAGCCTAGGATTTCGTTGAAACCGCTTGAGAGGCCAGCACGTCGGCGATTTGACGGGAAGCCGTTCCGTCTCCATAGGGATTTTGAGCGTCTGCCATTTCCGCATATGCTGCCGGGTCGGTGAGCAAACGTATTAATTCCGTTTCAATGGTCTCTTGACAGGTTCCGACTAATTTCGCGTTGCCGGCTTCCACACCCTCGGGGCGCTCGGTCGTGTCACGCATTACCAAAACGGGCTTTCCAAAAGAAGGAGCCTCTTCTTGCACGCCCCCGGAATCTGTCAAAACAATATCGCTCTGATTCAGCAGCCAGACGAACGGCTCGTAGGAGAGCGGATCGACTAAGTGGATTCTTGGATGATTCCCCAAGATGCGATTGACCGGTTCCTGGACCTTCGGATTCAAATGGACTGGGTAAATAAAATTGATATCGGCGATTTTATCCGCAACGTTGCGGATTGCGTTACAGATATTTTCGAACCCCTGGCCATGACTTTCTCGGCGATGTCCGGTGACGAGGACAACCCTCGTATTTTCAGTCAAAGATTGAATTTCCCGAGCTGCTTCCGGTATTTCTTGAGTCACCCGATCTCTGGTTAACAACAACGTATCGATGACAGTATTGCCGGTTAGAAAAACGTCGTCGGAGCAGACACCTTCGGAGAGCAGTGTCGCTTCGGCATGCGCTGTGGGGGGGAAATGAAGGTCTGCCATCTGTCCAATTAAACGGCGGTTTATCTCCTCCGGAAAGGGGGAAAATTTGTTACCTGTCCGCAAACCGGCCTCAACGTGTCCGGTCTTGATTTGTTGGTAATGTCCAACCAGCGCGCCGCAAAATGCTGTGGTGGTATCACCTTGAACCAAGATGATATCGGGGCGATCTTTTTCACACACTTCGGTGAGTCCCGCCACCGCACGGGCAGTAATTTGGCCAAGCGACTGGCCCGGGGCCATTAAATTTAAATCGTGATCCGCGACGATCCCGAAGGCATCGAGAACTTGGTCTAGCATTTCCCGGTGCTGACCCGTCACGCATACGACCGATTTAAACTCTTGTGGACGTCTCTGTAGCTCAAGTACCAAGGGAACCAATTTAATGGCTTCCGGACGCGTTCCAATAATCGTCATTACAGTTTGCGGCATGCTATTCGCTTAATAATTTATGGAGTTAAAATTTCGGTTGAACCCAAGCGCCCCAATAATAGGTCATATTTGTAATGTTGCCGTTCTCTTATTGCCCCCGTTTGGGCTATTTTTCCGGTTTAACATTTGCAGATTCACCGCCAATCCAAAAACCCGGTGCAACGTCTAAAATCGCAGGACTGCCGTTGGAAACGAAAAAATCGTCAAGATCGCTGCCGAGGTTGATTGGCAACAGCCATTGAAACCCCCTGCCTTTACCTGTTATCGTCTGTTCGCTCGCGGCATAATATTTATAAGAAAGAAACCGGTGATCTGATGGCACTGATTCGAAATCTCGACCATTTTCCCAGTAAAAACAACGTCAACTTTATGGCGTACTGTAGTGTTTCGCCCTTAAATCGGCCGGCTGCCGACCGTTCGATTCAATTCATCAACCGACAATCCGAGGTCGGTCGAGGGATGCTGTTTGAGTATGTTGGAGACGATCATGTCGCCACCCGCTTTCACAAAAACTTTGGACAGCTCTTAAAAACTGCTCCGGAAAATATTTCGATGACCACCAATACATCGGAAGCAATTTCGATGATTGCCAATGGATATCCGTTCGAGCCGGGCGATGAGGTGATTAGCTATATCAATGAGTACCCTGCCAATCATTATCCCTGGGTTTTGCAGTCTAAAAAAAGAGGTGTTGAACTCATTCTCTTGTCCGATGTTGCAACGCCTCAAGAGGATCGACCGTACTGCGGTAAAATACCCGACGCGTTGGCGAAGGGGTGGTCGTTTGACGAACTCCAAGCCAGAGTCACACCGCGAACCAAAGTCATTGCGCTCAGTCATGTCCAATTCACCAATGGTTTTGCTGCCAATCTTGAACAATTGGGGCAATTCTGTAAGTCGCAAGGAATTGACCTCGTCATCGACGCAGCCCAAGGGCTCGGTTGCTTACCCATTTATCCCGAGCAATACGGAATTTCCTGCATTGCGTCGGCGGGATGGAAATGGCTTTTAGGCCCAACAGGTACCGGCATGCTGTACACGAGCCCTGAGTTTAGAGATAAAATTGAAATCACCATGACCGGTGCGGATCAAATGAAACAGGACACCGAGTATCTAGACCACACATGGGATCCCCACACTTGTGGAAAAAAGTTCGAGTACTCAACCGTTTCCTACGGACTGCTTGACGGACTCTCTAGTGGTATCGAAACCGTATTCTTGCCCAACTCGATCGAATCCATTCGTGATCATAACTTCGAGATGCAGGAATTGGCGCTTCGTCATTTAGATTTTTCAAAATACCAACCGGTCGTCCATACTCCACCCCACCGATCAGGCATCATGGCGCTGATCCCTAAGGCATCCACTGCGAAACAAATCTCGTCAGCCTTGGATCAGCAAAATATTATCGTCACGCCACGGGACGGGTACCTTCGATTCGCACCGCACCTGTGCTCCACAGAAGACGAGATCGTTCAAGCCGTCGACGCGCTTAATGCGATCCAATAAGTCTGTTGGTCGGTAAACCGATCAGACGCAACCTGATTTACAGATTGGTGCCAACCGGGTTCGATCGCGGGGAGATCCTCCTTGGCGACCGAGACGCAAAAAAAACGCCGCGAGTAACGCGGCGGCGGATATCAATAGGGAAAATCAAAAAAGGGCGTTAGCGGGGTTTAACGTCGCGGTTGGGACGAGTAAAACCAATCGTATCCAATGATTTGTAAACCTCTTCAAGGGTCTTTTCCCCAAAATTCGAAATACTCAATAGTTCAACGCGACTCGTGTTGAGAAGATCACGAACATTGAAAATACCTTTTTCTTCAAGGCAATTCGTTGTTCTCACTGTCAAACCAATTTCAGCCGTACTCAGGTCTAGCTTTTCGATTAGTTTTTTTCTGTTCTCTTCGGTCTCACTGACTCTAATTCGTGTCTTTGCCATCGGGGTTCCCTCCCAAAATTGAATTTACCATTGCCATGCGTGATCCACGGATTGACCCGGATCGCTCTTGCGAAACCAAATCATGACCACGCTGACACTTATTTCGCGCCAGTTGCCTTCGCGCCAGTTGCCTTCGATCCCACAGAATATAACATATCAATCTCAGAGCAGAATCATGGCGACCACAAAATTCATCAAAACCAAAGACTGCTAGCACTAGCGACCCGAAGGACCACGCGGCATGCCCCTTTTATCACCTGATGATATTTTATCACCTCTCAATTCTCAGCAGAGGTTGGCGGTGGAACAGATCGATGGGCCGTTGCTAATACTTGCCGGCCCCGGTAGCGGGAAGACGCGCGTTATCACCCATCGGATCGCGCATATGATTAATCAGGGAATTCCATCACAAAGCATTGTCGCACTGACCTTTACCAATAAAGCAGCCGATGAGATGCGGAATCGGATTTCGAAGCTATCGCCCGGAAATCATACCTGGACCGGTACTTTTCACCGCTTCTGCTCCCGCCTACTTCGCCAGCATGCTGAATTAGTCGGCCTGCAACAGAACTTTACAATCTACGACTCCAGTGATTCCAAGAAGGTGATGAAACTAGCGATCGAAAATGCGAAAGTCGACCTCAAACATTACTCCGCTGACAAACTCGCCAGCCAAGTCAGCAACGTAAAAAACAACGGCATCACATCTCAACAGTTCCAACCGCGTCCGGGGCATGCCCTCGACACCATTATTGGAAAAGTCTATCCCCAGTATCAAAAACTATTAAAAGCCGCCAACGGCGTTGATTTTGACGACCTGTTGTTGCACGCGGTTGATTTGCTGAGAGTCGCTCCTGAACTGAGAGAAACACTTGACCGCGCGTTTGCATACATGATGGTCGATGAATATCAGGACACCAATTTGACTCAGTACCAATTAATCAGGATGCTCAATCACTCCCTTAACAACCTTGCCGTCACCGGAGATCCCGATCAGTCAATTTATGGGTGGCGGGGAGCCAACATCAACAACATTTTAGAGTTCGAGAAAGATTATCCCGGGGTAAACATTGTCCGACTCGAGCAAAACTATCGAAGTACACCGAACATCCTCCGCGTTGCCGACCAACTAATCAGTAACAATATTAGACGCAAAAAGAAACAACTTCATACCGAGAACCCGGAAGGGGAGAAAGTCCGTCTCGTTACGTTTCCCTCGCCGCGCGACGAATCACTCGACATCGCGGATTCCATTCAATTGGGAATTCAATCGGGCAACCACCGCGCGAAAGATTTTGCCATTCTCTATCGTGCCAACTGGTTGTCTCGATCGGTCGAGCATGCGCTTCGTTCTGCCGGTTTACCTTACCAAATCATTAACGGACACGAGTTCTATCAGCGAAAAGAGATCAAGGATATTCTCGGCTATTTGCACCTACTCAATAATCCTAGAGATAACGTCGCGTTCGAACGGGTCGTTAACACGCCCCCGCGGAAAATCGGAAAAGTGACACTGGGAAGGCTCCGGCATTGGGCTCAGAATAATAACAGCTCGATGCTGGATGCGGCTCGAAATTGCGGACAAATTGACACCATCTCGAAAGCCCCCACTTCTAAACTGACGCAATTTGTCGCCATGTTTGATCGCCTTTCGTTCATGTCAACCGAAGAAATCGAACCCGTCATCCGCGCTGTTTTGGAGGAAACGGATTATCGAAATTGGCTTACACTCGACGACAGCGAAGAAGGTTACGAGCGAGCCGGTAACGTCGATGAGCTCGTCGTTGCCTGCGAAGAGTTCGATCGAGATCGACCAAACGAGGGCGGTCTGGAAGCCTATCTCGAACAGGCCGCCTTGGTATCGGACACCGATGTCTGGGAGGCACAGTCCGACCGGGTGACACTAATGACGCTCCATGCCGCCAAAGGTCTAGAGTTTCCAAATGTTTACATCGTCGGGCTCGAAGATGGAATCTTGCCACACGAACGCAGTTCGACCGATGACGATCAAATCGAAGAAGAACGTCGGCTTCTGTTTGTCGGCATCACCCGAGCGGAGAAAAATCTCCAAATCAGTCGCTGTGTCAATCGTTTTCGCAGAGGGAGTTTTTGGCCCGCGATTGCCAGTCGATTTCTGATGGAATTGCCGCGCGAGGAAATGCAAATCTACGAACCTGCCGGCACCAATTACGATGACAGCTCGGTCGCTGATTCAATCAGCCAAATTGATCCATGGACGCACGACGGGCTTCCCTCGATCGACATCAATGATGATCAGGAATTCGATGAAGTTGAAGCCGATTCCGTTCCGGTACCTCCACTGCAACAAAACTCGCGGCCCGATGTGCTTTCGAAGATCTCATTGAAAATTCAAACCGGTGCCCAATTAGCGGCAAAACAAGCTGCCATGCCCTCTCAAATTCGCTTACATCCAGATCGATTTGAAACCGGGATGGACGTCCAACATACAGAGTACGGAATTGGAAAGATCATTCAGATTACCGGTGAAGGACAAAAACGAACGGCGACGATTGATTTCGACGGACTCGGAACCAAACGATTTCGAATAGCATTTACGAATCTCAGTATTTTGGATTGAGGGCCTTTTTGCGTTGAATCAATTTTTGTTTTTCTTTTGTTTTTCTTTTGTTTT
>JAPKBL010000215.1 GCA_028823415.1 Mariniblastus sp. | reverse complement strand
CCAAGGCGATCCTTTATGCAAAGCCAATCAAAATTAACGAGAGCGTCCTTGTGACGACGCGTGTTTACAAAACAACCCACAGAAGCCTGACTGGGTCCAACAACCCACCCCTGACCAGTAAATGGTCCGGAGCTCTGACGCATTTTTATTCGATCACTACGCCTCCAGCCGAGGAGGATCTTTTGATCTCAGAACTTCATTATCATCCATCTGATCCTTCTCCCGGCGAGCTGACGACTGACCCCACTTTTAAATCGTCTGACTTCGAATTCATTGAAGTGCTTAACTTCAGTCAAAAAACACTGAACCTCTCCGGCTTGACGATTACAGGTGAAGTTCGGTTCTCCTTTTTGGAAAATGAAAACAAAAGCCTAAACCCCGGTGAGCGGGTTCTGTTAGTTAGAAATGCCAAGGCCTTTGCAGCGCGTTATGGTGCGAATATTTCCATTGGTGGTGTGTACTCCGGCAAGCTGAGTAACGGTGGCGGCAGGTTGGAAATCGTCGATCAAAGCGGCAAGTTAATCCTTGAGTTGAATTATCAGGACGATTGGATTCCGGTTACTGACGGTCGCGGCTTTTCATTGGTGGCCAAGAAATTAACGCCACAGGGTGAGATGAACGGGGCGGAGTACTGGGGTGCCAGCTTAAACATACATGGGTCGCCCGGGGTTTCAGATAACCACTTGGAGACCAATTACAGTGTCGTCATCAACGAGGCGCTCACGCACACGGATCTACCGACGAAGGATACTGTGGAACTGTTCAACGAGGGAGACGAACCCGTTGATCTGTCCGGCTGGTTTTTGACCGATAACAGGAACAATCCAGGAAAGTTTCGTATTCCGGGTGGCACCCTGATCAAGCCACACGAATTTGTTTTGTTTGATGAGGATGACTTTATGAGTCACCCCGATTCTTCGCGAGCGTTCTCGCTCAGTTCATTGGGCGAGGAGATTTATCTGTTCTCTGCCAATAACACCGGATCACTGACCGGGTACATGCACGGATTTGAATTTGGCGCGGCCGAGAATGGCGTTTCCTTTGGACGATGGGTTGCCTCTGATGGCGAGGAACACTTCACGGCGCAACTCGCATTGACGTTTGCGGAGGCAAATACCGGGCCACGAGTCGGCCCGATTGTGATCAGCGAAATTATGCACACCCCGCCAGCCAACTTGGGAGCCGGCGCGACTGACATGGAGTTCATTGAGCTCCAAAACATTTCCGCCAAATGGGTGCCGCTGTTTGATATTTCGCATCCGGAAAACACTTGGCGACTGCGGAGCGGCATCCAATACGATTTCCCTCCAAACACCCGATTGGATGCCGGAGCCAGAATCTTGATTGTCGGGTTTGATCCAGCAAACCAACCACAGGTACTAAGTCGGTTCAGGGAACATTATAAAATTGAAAATGTTACCTCGATTTATGGCCCATATGCCGGCAAATTGAACAATAGTGGAGATGGGATCGTGCTGAAAAAACCGGACGCTCCCCAAACTGCTCCCGACCAAAATATAGGGAAAGTTCCCTATGTGACCGTCGATGCCGTTTACTATGGCGTCGGAACGCCTTGGCCGGAATCGGTCTTAGGTTCCAGTGAATCCATTCAACGGATCGACTTGGGACAGTTCGGTAGTGAGCCGGCCAATTGGCTGTCTGCAGCGCCGACACCCAGTATGCGGAATTACAAAGGCAATATGTATTTTACAGAGATAAAGATGGTTGGCGATGCTGTTGTACTCACTATTGAACTTTCGGAGGGAAAAGATTGCATCCTTCAATACTCAGATGAGATAGGCAACGGAGAATGGATTTCATTAGAGATTGTGAATGGAACCGACACCCCCAGCGAGTTTAAGGTTACTGACGATTCCAACCAGGGCACAAACAACCGCTTTTATCGGCTTTTGCAGAAGCCGGGGGAATAGAGTTTTTAGCGCTTGGCCAAGCGGACAATAAAACAGCCTTATTCCTCGCCTTCCTTTTGGAGGAAACGGAACACTTCGCTCTCCAGGCGACCTTCAATTATATCGCCAGGGTCTGTTCCGAACCGGGTGAGCACCACATTGCCGGCCAAGCGCCCGCGCGACTCACGTGTATTGGATACAAACAGATCGCCCTGGGCGGGACTCGCGAAGACATCAATCCGATAGGAAGCCTCCGGCCGCTCGGCCGTCAGCCTTGGCCGTGGGAAAGTGACCTCAACTGCCTCGGGTTCCCCGGCGGCAGCATTCTCCCGATGGATTCGCAGCGTGACGGAGCGCCGCCCGTTTTGTCGCAATCCATATGAGGGCGAGCCGAAGGCCACGGCTTTATTGTCGTATTTCATGTTTACCTGCCCGGTTCCCTTGGCTGCCACAAAACCACCCTCCCCTTTTTTAGCATTGGTCATTTCAAGGGAGAACGTGCTGTTACTGTCGGCCACCTTCACGATTTCACCCATCATCTCCCGCGGCTCCAGTGTCCACTCTGGAAATTTTCCGTCTGCGATCTCCTCGAGAATTTCCGCGCGACGCCGGCTGATGAACTTTTGGAATGTGGAGGCATGGCGCCGACCCCAGGAGTTTCTCTCAATACGGTGGGGATTGATCATCGCCTGTAGATTATCGATCTGTGCGACGAGTTTATCCTCATCCCAAACCTCATCTAGCAGCGAACGCATCGCGGCAAAATATTTTTTCCGAGCCTCCGGATTTTTATAAAGCCGGCGTGGAATGGCGGCATCTGCCTTGATAGACTTGGGTGGGTCAAAGCCTTGACGCCAAAACATATTGCGATCGGTCGCCAACTGATCGAGGCCCCACGGGAGGAAATGCAGCCGCTCCGATTTCGAGTCGAAATAAACGAAGTAGTTATTCTTGTTGCTGACGTAGCCATCCCAGTGGCCGACGAGCACCTCTGCCGCCCAGAAACGGTAAAACTGGTCGAGATCCAGATGCCTGCCGAGTGCGTCCAAGATCGAACGGTCATCAGAGTCCAACGCTATGCTGGCGTTTTTGATGGATGCAATGGCTTTTTTCGATCCAAACTTGCGCTCGAACCGGACTAGAGAGTGCTCATGAAAGTCGCAAACTGTGCCTTCATAGAGGGTACCCTTGGCACTTTTGTACGCGCGGCGGAAGTGGTGCTTGTCGAGCGACTCGACATTGGAATAAACGCCGAGTGATTTGCCGTTCACGCTCACGAGCGCAAGGTTGCAGTGTGATGCCGGGAATCCTGCTGCGCGAAAAAACTGGTAGCCGACGAGTTGATGAACTCGCGAGCCGTCCTGCTTGTTGTTATTCAGCGTGAGCGTGTCCACGCCGGCAAACATCTTTTTCTTTTCATACTGGTCTATCTGAATCTTAAGCGAAGGACGATCATGGTCGAGTGATCCAACGAAACCCTTCTTGCGAATTGCCACTATGCCAATGTCAGTACCATCAATTGTTAGGTTTGCGGACACGTAACTGAACGGTTTCTTCTGTTCCGATGGAGGAATGTCAGTTCGCAAGGTCTTGACCAGCGAACGATGCTGCGCACGCACCTTGTCCCAATCCTCGGTTTCAACCTTCAGGTCGATCTTGACCAGGCGTGATGTGTCAAAAAAATGATCGAAATCGTAAGGCGCCAGATCCTCTGCTCGAGCTGTTGTTGTCAGTAACAGGCAGACGATAGGGGTGAAGAATAGGCGAATGAATCGTGAAAAGTTTGTTGCTACTTTCATTGTGTCATTGACAGGAACTTCCTTTTACGGTGCGCGTTTGAGCATAATCTTCAATAGACATGGGCACAATGAATAAGACCATTTGAGGAATGGATTTTGATTTCCCCGTGTCCCTCCTTGGGATTTAGCTTGATGGAACAGTGCGCCCTTGGTTGGGTTTGCGCCGTCCGTGACGACAAAATATAAAACCCGGCGATGAGCGTATCCTTTGTTGCCATTCTGGTGATCGCCTGCGGCATGGCTCTCCTGGCCAAGCGGCTAAAGGTGCCCTACACCGT
>JAPKBL010000104.1 GCA_028823415.1 Mariniblastus sp. | reverse complement strand
ACTCGTTCCAATCGTCACACCCGCCTCGGTGACACCGGTGGTGGAACGGGTTCGGGCGATTCTAAATCGGGTGCACAAGACCACAATACGACTCGTTCCAATCGTCACACCCGCCTCGGTGACACCGGTGGCAATTCGGACGTCGTCCAATGCGAACACTGTGGCGCGTCGTGCACGGAACCGTGCCGCTGCAAACCAACGGGATTGGATTTGATCTTCGGTCACACCGATGACAGTTTACTTGCAATGGAGAGCGATGCCGACGGTTCCTACCTTGCCTTTGAGACCTGTTACGGGATGCGATCGGTAACACTTACCTCGATGGGAAAGGATTCAAATCTGACACTCGTCATCGCCAAAGGTTGGCGTGTGGAGTAAGGCAACCGTTAAACGAAGATGGTAGTTATTTATTAATGTGTCGCTGTTTCGAACATGGCGGCGCGTTTTTACCAACGGCAGATTGAGATTCTGGACTAATTAATTTGTCTCAATTAAGAAAATTCGTCTCAATTTGATTCTGATTTATTTTCCTTTCCGCATTGATCACGGGGAAAACCGTTGTTTTTTGTCTGACACAAGGCTTGCAGTTGCTGGAGTCCCCGTTTGCCCCCCTATCTTTATTTGAGGTTTGTCATGTCTCAATTTCTCATGCCTCGCGGTTTTTTCTTTCCTGCTTTACGGCGTTTATGTGCGGAAGAGTATTTTCGCGCATTGAGTACAAGGTTAGAGAAATTGGTGCTGGTACGAACCTCTCAGTGCCGTGACCGCACAGCTGACAAGACCAAACGGTTTTCGTTCTACATTCGCACTGCGTCGATCGTTGCCGTGTTTGGTTTATTTGGATTTACCGGCAGCACAGTTCAAGCCCAACTGGTCGACTGGGATAATATCACCAACAGCACACCGTGGTATCAGTTGGGCAGCAACTGGTCGGGGGGCTCGGCGGCCAGTTCGACGGAAACGGCCCAGTTTAACCAGGCGGCAAATTATCACGTCTGGTGGGACACGACCACTGCCAGTGCGGCGCCCTCCGTGGGCTTTCTTGAGGTCTTGCAGGGGGAAGTGAACTTTTTGAACAAGGATTCCGCTGCCCAGCATCTCTATACCATTAACGGTTCGGGCAGTGCGGGTTCATTGACTGACTTTTCAATATCGGGTGCGGGAACATCGGCGACGATGAGTGGTATGCATTTCAAGAGTCTCGGTGGAGGTCAAATCATCAATGGCGCCAGGCTGACCCTCGATGGAACCCATGCGCAGGGCAGCAAGCTGACGGTTGCTGGTACGACAGGGTTTGATGTGGCTGGCAACCTGAACATCAACTCCGGTGCAACATTCCAAAATACGATTGGCTACGTCGGCCTCAATTCTGGTTCAGCAGGGGTCGCCAGGGTGATCGGCAGTGGGAGCCAGTGGAATAATTCAAGCGATTTGTACTTGGGTGGTGAAGGCACCGGGACGCTGAATGTTGAGTCCGGTGGTGTGGTCAGTAATAACCGTGGTTACATCGGCGAGGATACTGGTTCAACAGGGATCGCCACGGTGGCCGGCAGTGGGAGCCAGTGGAATAATGCCGGTAACTTACTTGTGGGTAGAAACGGCGACGGCACCCTGACTGTGGAGTCCGGTGGTGTGGTCAGCAATCAGTTGGGCATCATCTCGCGCTATTCCGGTTCGACAGGCAGTGTTACGGTGACCGGCAGTGGGAGCCAGTGGAATAGTAATATCACTATTCGAGTAGGCAATTCCGGCACCGGCACGATGATTGTGGCGGACGGTGGCGTGGTCAGTAGTGTCACGGACGGCATTGGCCAAAATTCCGGCTCGAACGGCAGCGCCACGGTGACCGGCAGCGGGAGTCAGTGGAATAATTACAAGCTATTTGTTGGCTTTTCCGGCAACGGCACACTTGATGTGGCGGACGGTGGCGTGGTCAATAGTAGTGGTACATCCGCCGGTGGCATCGGGGAAAATTCCGGCTCGACCGGCAGCGTCAGGGTGACTGGTAGTGGGAGCCAGTGGAATTATTACAGTTTATCAGTGGGTAGATCTGGCCATGGCACACTCAGGGTTGAAGCCGGGGGTGAGGTGGTCGGTGATAACTACTGTTCCATCGCGCTAAATTCTGGTTCGACAGGAATCGCCACGGTGACCGGCATTGGTAGCCAATGGAATAATTCGGGAACTTCTTTTACGGTGGGCGGTTTCGGTGATGGGACGCTGAACGTGGAGTCCGGGGGGGTGGTCAGTAATTCAACCGGACTCATTGGCCGCTATTCCGGTTCGACAGGGATTGCCACGGTGACCGGCATTGGTAGCCAATGGAATATTTCGGGTGATTTGTATGTGGGAGGATCCGACTCGGCCATCGGCGGCGCCGGATTATTGACCATTGCCGATAGCGGTTTGGTGGATGTTACGGGAGCAACCAAGGTGTGGAGTTCGGGTACGTTGACACTCAACGGTGGCGGCCTAACCACTGGAAGTTTGGTCAATGATGGTTTGGTTCAGAACACGGGCGGTACCTCAACGATCACCGGTTCTGTCACCAACAATGGTACTATTCATGTTGACACTGGTAGTGGGTTGGTCTTTTTAAGTGACCTTTCCGGATCAGGTCCGTTCACCGGCGGTGGCGAAGTGACCTTTCAGGGCGGCTTGAATCCGGGGAACAGTCCGGGCACAATCGATTTTGGCGGAGATGTGACCTTGGGCGCGACCTCGCTGACCACGATCGAGATTGCGGGGCTGACATCAGCCGATTTTGATCGCTTGGTATTGAACAACTCAAATGCAATCCTTGCCATTGAAAATGGCGCGGCATTAGACGTTCAGTTGATCAACGGATTCACTTTGGGATTAAATCAGGAATTCATTTTTGGTGACATCGCTGGCAGCAATTCACCGGTGGGCACATTCAGTGGATTGGGCGAAGGCGACTTGGTCGGGAGCTTTAGCGGTATCGATCTGTTCATTAGTTACGGTGCGGGATCGGGTAATGATCTCGCGTTTTTCACGGCCGTTCCCGAGCCGGGAGCGTTGGTGATGTTCACCATGGCTGTGGGGGCGCTGGGAATTCCTCGAAGACGTCGCAAACGGAACGCTGCTTGAACCAGTCTCAGCCGATAAGTTGAAATTTCACACAACCGGTTTGTCGATGCTGAATCAGGATGCCGGTTTTGCGCTAATCGTTTCCCCTCGGTCTACCTAGAAGTTTTTTTTGGGCCATCTCCCCACGAGTTCCGCGGAAGGCAATGGATTTTTTGCTTCCACACCTTCTTGGATGGAGGTCAAATGACCATCGCTATACCCCTGCGGTTGCGGTCATTCCGTGTTAGCCAGGATTAGGCTCGGTCGTGATACGGGTCCGTATTGGTAAATTTATTCCAGCAACCTTGCACGATGGTAAAATTCCCTTTGCCCGATGTTTGGTGGCTAGGTTTCCTAATTCATTACTAACTCGAAGCCAAGGAAGACCAGACGTATTGGCGGCGGCTTGAGCGCGGTATTCGTTGACGATGCAGAACGGCGGATTCAAGTAATTTCAAAGCGGTCAGCGAAAGGCGTTACCGTGACGCGGTGTTATGAGTTTTACACTCACAAAGACCCACCTTAAAATTTCTCGCTTACCTGCCATTACAAAGGCGTTTTGCGTTTTCACGGGCAACCACAAGGAACTTGGCGGTCTTGACTAACCACTCATCGAAGTAATTCAGTCATCGGGCCTGTGCTATCGGCGAACTTGTCCACAGGAACATCGACGGCATTAAGCATTGAGACAAATAGGTTCGACAGCGGAACTTTGTTCGCACCGAGAAACTCATGAAGGTGTCCATGCTCGAATCCTAAATGGCTGCCTCCGGCGAGTTGGATCGGATAGTTTTTGGTGCTGTGCGACGCGTGCGGGTGAGCAGATCCCCAAACGACCAGAGTCCGATCAAGCATGTTACCATCAGCTTCGGGAGTATCGCGCAGACGTTGGAGAAAATAGGCGTGTTGCTTGGCACGCCACTGGTCCCACTGCCCCGAGTAATCCGCCGGGCGTTTGTGGGCAATGTCGTGGGTTGCACCTTTGTAGCCGAGCACATAGGTAGCGTAATTCCACATTTCGCTGTTGGACGATTGCTCACTCTCGAGCATTAGGGTCGCGAAGCGGGTGGCGTCGGTCTGGAAGGCAAGGTAGATCAGATCATACATGCAGCGAATGTATTCCTCGGGGTGTTTGTGGGAGACTTCGAGGTTGAGTCCCTTGGTGTCGATCTCGGGAAGTGGTTGGTGAGTCCATTTGCTGGTTCGTTCCACACGTTGTTCCAGGGCGCGGATCGAGTCGAGGTATTCATCCACCTTTCCTTGGTCTTCTTTTCCCAGACGATTTTTGAAACTGCGGCTATGTTCGAGTACGAGATCGAGGATGCTGGCGTCCCGCTTGAGTCCAGCTCGGACTTGCTCAACACCTTTCCCTGTGTAGGGGTTAAAGAGTCGATTGAAGATTTCCTGAGGCTTGTGCAGCGACGGGATGGGGCGCCCAGGGCCTCGATGTGAGAGTGTTTTGCATGATCCGTAAGAGCCGGTTCCACCTTCCGTGCCGAGCACGAGGGATGAGTAGCGGGTTTTGTGGCCGTGCGCCTGGGCGGCAATTTGATCGATGGAGACGTTGTTGGTTTTCTCCGCCCCCATCATATCGGCTCCGGTGGCAAAGACGTCGCCGGAGCTGTGACCTCCCAGTTTCCAACCGCCGGCATGGTCGAGTCCACGCAGATAAGAAATGTCGTTTTTTAGTGGAGCGAAAGGGGAGGAAGATTTATTAAAACTTAACGGGCCAGCGTCTTTACACGGCCACCAGCTCCACTCGTGGTGTTGGTTATTGGGTGAGTTTTTGTTTGAGTTGGGGACCCCCGAGGGCCCCTCTGGCATGTAGGCGCCGTACGCAAAGTAGCTCACCAACATGCGTTTAGGCGTCCCGCTGTCTCCCGCGGCGTTGGAGAACGCCCCCATGGCCTTACCCATCCCGTTGAGAAGGGGGAGTGCGATTGCGATACCGCCCCCCTTGAGGAGGTCGCGTCGGTCGAGATGCCAGGATTTATGGGTCATTTGTTTTTCGTTTCACTTCGTTGTTCGTCGCGCCTCGAAAGGTAGCGCTTTGGCAAATGGCAACGATCATGTCTTGAAGAAGAAAACCATTCTCTTTGGACTGGGAGAGAATGGTTTCGACATCAGAGCGGTCGCGATAGTTTAGTTCGCGGCCAATTCCATAGGTAAGAAGCCGGCGGATAACGTTTTCGGCGATGTCGTGCTTTCGCGTGGTCAATAGGTGAGCTTTGAGCTGAGCCATGTCATCGACTTGAGGACCGTGTGGAACCCGAGACTCGGCTTTCACTTCTTGCGTGTTAACACTCTCAAGGTATTTTGCATATCCAGCGAGGTCGGTGTCTCGGTTTCGATCAAACCCCCGGATGCGGGTTCCTTCTTTGGGGACAAGACGCTGATATTTGCCGATGGCGTTGTACCTTTCGAAGGGGATTCCCCAGGGGTCAAGGCGAACGTGGCAGTCGTTACAACTTTCTACGGTACGGTGTTTGGCAAGGAGGTCCTTGATGGTCAAGGCTTGCTCAGCGGAATCGCCTGCTGAATCAGAAAGGGCAGGGACCTCCGCAGGAGGCGCTTTTACCTCATCGCCGAGGATGGCCTCTCGTAACCAGACTGCACGGTAAATTGGATGTGGAGCTGAGCCGGTGCCATTGCCAATGAGTACAGAACCATGGGTCAGCAAACCTCCAAGGTGATGTTTTGGATGAACGGTAATCGGCCGAATACGTTGCCCCTGGACTCCCTCGACGCCATAGTGGGCCGCGAGAGGCTGATTGAGCATGGCGAAATCGGAATCTATCAAATTGGTCACACTGGCGTTGCGGTGGATAAGCTCAGCAATGAAACCGACAGTTTCTTCGATCATGTAGTCGCGGATCGTCGGGATGTAAGGTTTCTCGGTGCCGGCGCGTTCTCCGGCTTCAACGTAGTAAAGAAATCTTGGAAAGAGATCCCGGTTGATCGGGACGGTTTTCATTTTTGGTAAACTGAGCCATTGCTTGGCAAAGTTCGAGACAAAATCTTTGGAACGTGGATCGGCGAGCAATCGGCGAGTCTGCGTGGCAAGTATCTCGGGATCGTTGAGATCACCACTGGACGCGAGTTCATAGAGTTCGCTGTCGGGCATGCTGCCCCAGAGGAAGTAGGAAAGTGCCGAGGCAAGTTCGAACTCGTGGGCAATGACTTCACCGTCCGCTTTGGTGTGAAGTAGAAACTGAGGTGTCACCAGCATCATCGCGAGGGTTTCGCGCATCGTAGTCTCGACGGTGCCGAGCTGTGGCTTCAACAGATCGTAGACTCTTAGGAATCGGTTCACCTCTTCTGCGGTCGCGGGTCGGCGGTAGGCGCGTGACATAAAACGCGAGAGGACCTGGTGGATGTATTTCGCGGGATCACTTTCTCGAAGCGGGGAATCGAATAGAATGCGGGTATGGTGCTCCGGTGGCCAGATTTCGCTGATCGGAGCTTCGAATTCAATCCAGTCGATCACGGCGCGTGGCATGTCTGGCTGACGCGGCCAGTAGAGAAAGCGGTTGTCGTCGTTCAGGGTCCCGTCGTCGTAAATATTCTGGGGCGTGATCGTGAGGGTATCCGGCCGACGTTTGCCTTTGTGCACCTTCCCCACCTGAACCGGATAGTTTTCAATACGACCCCGCAATTCGTAGACCTGCGGATCGGTGGATGAATTAAGAAGGTGGACGACACCAACGGGAGCGACCTCCTGGGTTGAGCTATTGATATTGAGGTTGTAGCCCATCACGACGCGGAGAGGGAGTTCGGTAGCACCATTAGGAAAGACGGCGGAAGCTTGAAGGCGGATGCGAAATTCACCTGTGGTGGGAAAGGTTTTGATTCCCATGCCCTGCCCTGGAGTGCCGCGACGTGAATTATGGATGGCGATCTCATTACGCTTGAGACTTTTGGCGAAGCCTTTATTGGATTCCCCGGAATCCCATTCTTGACGGGATCTGTGGGTCTCAGGTTTTTTTGGATCGACGATGGCGCTGGCGAAAGCGCGGCGGGCGGCTTCAAGATAACGATCGATTTGTTCCGGACCGAGCAGCATGAACTCGGCAGTGTTATTGAAATGGTAAGGCTTGACTGGATCTTGGGGAAGTTCGTCGATGAGGTCGAGGTCGATACCCAAAAGATCCCGCATGGTGTTTTCATATTCGAAATTGGTAAGCCGTCGGGCTGTCGTTGCCGAGGCTTCCTTGCTCCCATTTTCGACGTGGGCTTGCAGACCGCCGGTTATCCAGTCGGTGACTGCCTGGCGTTTTAATTCGTCCGGCTGTGGCTCGTCCTCCGGTGGCATTGCGCCGGATCTAAGTGCATCAAGAACATCCACCCACCGATCGATCCCCCGACCTGCCGCTAGGTCGCGATCCAATGTGTGAAGCGTTAATTCGCCCTTACTTTTTTCCGGGCCGTGACACTTGAGGCAGTGGGCTTCAAAAAATGGCCTCACGTGAGCCTCGTACCCATCGTCAGTCGACGCAACCGGCGTGGCTTCCATTGCGATCAGCGGAAATGGCAAAACAAACTGGAAGAATACGGCGACCTGAATCCAACTTGTCATTCGCACTCCTCGAACAATGGAATCCGCATGGCTTCGCCGAGTGGTTTGAAAGGAGAACGAAAACAACTCACTAATAGCTCCACGGAGGTAGCGGGGAAAACTTAGCGGGCGTACGCCAATTCATCCTACCATAACTCCTTTCTATGTTTTAGTCTCGAATCAATGAGGCGGCTGAAATTGCCACTCCCAGAGACAAACGAATCTCGGGAACAGTCTTTGGCGAGCGCGCGTCCTTGGCACAACCCAGGATTGGTTTTCGACCGAGTGGTTCATTCCTGCGGTCAATTGGACGCAGATTTTTCGTGGCTTATTCGTACGACTTGATTCGCTGATTCTTGTTTTTATTGGTAGCGGGCAGAGGTCGCTGGTCCGAATCCATTGACTCACACCGTTGAATTTTGAAATTGAACCGCACATTTTACACTTGCATTGGTTTGGGAACTAACCCTGTATTCGCCCAGTTCTTTTCAGGCGGTCTGGGCAGTCGAAGAGGCTTGCCTATGCAAGACTTTTTGAACGGTTTGAAAACGCCACGATAATTTACAAATGGTTTCTAGCGTACTTTGGGTAGTGAAATCATTTGCCGATACAGATTAGTTCTTTAAGCGTGTGGGCAAAGGCTTTTCCGTCAGCGAATGAAAGGCTCGCTCGGGTGTACGATTGGCCTGCGAGGCCAAGATCGTTGATCGCTACGATTGAGCTTTCATCGAAGGTGTCTGATTTCCAGTTCAGAACATAAACGGTGCCGTTCATAACGGGAACGTAAAGATTGCTCCCCGAAACAGTCGGGGATGGAGATGCGACATGCCCCCAACCGCTCCCCTTGGACCTTTTATCACCAAACACCACGAAGCCACGAGAGTTTTTCATGTCGTTGGGAACAATGGTCTGAGTTTCCATCTTTTTCTTGTTTTTATCAAACCAGAGGAATTGATCCTCTTGATCAACTGCGCGTGACAACTGCAATGGCAACTCCAGATATTCAACGAGGCCTGATTCGACATTGACTCGGCCAAGTAACGGGCGTTTGTAGTGGCGGAAATAATTCCATTTCCCAACCAACAAATTCGAGGTCTGAGTAATGTTTCGACTTCCCGATTTCTTTAAGGTCTCGGATTTGGTAATTCGATCACCGTTGTTCCAGTGGCATACGGAGACATTCTCAACGATAGAAGTTTGTCTCTCAATTTTTCCAGTAGACGCGTCAATTGAAAGGTGATCTGGTCCGTGAAAGAGGTGAACTTGATCCTTGTAAATGCCAAAACTCATGGTGGCATTGAAATTTTTAAGTGGAAGTGTCCAAAGTGTCGAACCGTCGTCCAAATCGACCAGAGAAATTCCGTTCGGTTTTTCGGGTGGCCCGTGGCCGCCACCACGACCGGCGACGACGACGTCGCGGCCGTTGCTAAGCCGTTGAGGAATCACTGAAACGCCCATGTTGACCCCACACTGAGACGTCCAAACCACTTCGCCGGTTTTGAGGTTGAGCGCTTGAAGTTGCGTCCACATTTCCTGTGGCGATTCGGCATATTTATGTGGGAAGCGGCCATCTCCCTCGGGTGGATAGATTTGACGGGTGAAAACTATGTTTCCGGCATGGAGAAAGGGAAGCCCTCGCCCCACGGAAAGGAAATCCTGATGCCAGACGAGATCGCCTTTGAGATTGAAACAGGTGACTCCGGACGAGGCGTTCACAAAGACAACGTGTTGGCCGTCGGTCACCGCCGGCGGGCCTGTGCTGTCGCCGAAGCAGCCGGAAAGACGTAATGGATGTTTGCCGATGATCTCATTTTTCCAGAGGATCGAACCGCTGGTGGCATCGCAGCACCAAGCGATAATGTCTTTTCCCGTTTGCGCATCCCCCTCGAGTGGCTTCATGGTTGAGAAAAAGACCATCCCTTTGGAAACGACGGGCGTACTCTGACCGGTTTCTGGCAAGGTCATTTTCCAAGCAATATTTTGGTCAAGGGCTACACTCCATTGGGTTGGTCCGGCCTCCGTGGTCTGGAAATTTCCATTGGCCCCGCTGCCTTGAGGCCAGTCATCGGCCTGTAGTGGTAAAGGACTTGCGAGAAAGCAGAGGACAAAGCAGAAATAGGGGATGTTCATGGTACAGGCGATTCCGTGGTCCGTTAGGTCTGCGTGTTTATTCCGCTATTTAATTTGCGGGAAAGTTTGAGGATTAACATCAGATCAATTCCGAATTAGATCAGGTTAATTCCGTCAACTCACCTGTACTATCGACGAAACGCTTGGTCGCAACGCCAAGCCGATTAAGCATGGTGACGTGGAGACTGGTCAACGGCGTTTGCTGAGTATATTTTAAAAGTTTACCGTGCTTTAGGCCAATCTGTTTCCCACCGGCCAGTAGTAAGGGGTAGTTATTGTTATTGTGCGTGGTTGAATTTGAGCTGCCGTAGAGCACGATCGTTTGCTCAAGCAAATTCCCATCGGCTTCCTCCGTTTCCTTGAGTCGCGTCAGGAATCGGGAAAACTGTTGTGCAAGGTATTGATCCCATTTGCCCAGAGCTTCGCCACCGCCCTTTTTATTCCATCCATGCGCGAGCGAGTGGATTTTTTTGCCGAATCCGAGAATGTTGGTGGATATATCCTTGCCTGCTCCTTTGATCACCGTCTCTGTAATTTTTTCGGAAATTATCTCTGGAGCAGTACCCGTCACAATCGCCTTCGAAAGACCCTCGCGGGCGGAAGCCAGATAGTACTCAAACGCCATGGGGAAAATACTCAAAGTAGCGCCATTGTTTTGGAAGCCCTCTTGTGACGGTGTATCCGGCGGAAGCTTGGCGGAGAAATTGGATTCGACGCCAAGCAGCTCGGCCATCGTATTTTGATACTCAATTCGATTCAGGCGGCGCAACACTACCGCGTTACCGGTCGACTTGGCGTGGGTGGTCGCGTCTTTGAGCTGTTGGCGAATCCAAGAGGTAAGGGACTCGTGGTCATGGTTACTTAGTTCTGGTTCATCATGCGGCGGCATCTCGCCAAGGTCCAAGCTGTTAAGCGTATCGTGCCAAGTCTCGGCGGCAGCGCGATCGCTGACCAGATCAATCGAGAGCGTATCGAATCGAATTCTGTTTTCTTGAATTCCCGCGCCATGGCATTTAAAGCAATGCTTCGCCAATATTGGAAGGACTTCCTTCTCAAATTGTTGGGTGAATCCAGCACTCATTGGGGCTGACAAGAAAACGAGGAATAATACTGCGGAAATTAGAATGGAGGATTTCAAATGTGGGTCACCTTCACGTTCCGCGGCTGAATCGTTCACCTCTTATGATAATGACTTGAATCAGATTTTGCATCACTATTTCGCGAGTATCTACTTGGAGGCTTGGAGGAAATTAACGTCTAAAGGTTTTATAGATATTCGAAGATGGGAACGTCCGTGCCGTGACGCTTGCAGCTCGGCGTGATTGAGCTAGGCATTGGGTTATTTGGTGAAGTGCGGTCCTTGCCGTTTCCTTTGACAAAATAGTGTTAGATGGCGTGAGGGTTGGGACGGAGGTACGGCCCCCCCCCGCAAAAACAGCTTCTTGCATCCGGCTTTTTAGACGGCTCTCAAGTTCTGGTCGGGATGGGGCGACCTGTGTCAAAGATTCTAGTTAAGACAGAGGTTATAATTATTTGTGTGATTGGACTATAGGTATGCTCGTTTGTCCTGGGAATGACAGCCTCTGGGAAGTGTCTTTAGGAACCGTTCGTTAAAAAATATTTGTTTCTTTATTTTGAAAGACAGTACTTGCGGAATTAAGATGCGGGTTGGAATTGCTGAAAAGTAATGTGTTCCGGTCGATTCGGGTTCTCCGAATAATTCGAGCCTATTAAAAATGTTTCCTTTGGCTTAATCGTGCCTCATTGATTTTGTTGTTAAAAATTGCAAAAGTAAATCGAAGTACTCAAACCGAGACTGCGTCAATGGAATACGGATTTCGTTCATGTCAATCTCGAATATATTTTCGAGTTCGATCACTCGTCTAAATATAACTGGCGATGAGCCAATAATTTCTCACAACCATTCTTTAGAAGCGAACCTAACAATGAAACTGCCCTCTGTTTACGGTTTTTTATTTGGAGTCATAACGGTTTTGTTTTTGCCTCAATCGGCGAGCGCACAAGGTGGCGGGGCGCGGGCTCGTCCGGTTGATAGCTCCAACGAGGTCACTCCGTATAATACGGAAATCGCGAATTCTCATATAATGATTAGTGGCTCTTCGCAGATTCGTGTGAAACCGACCCAGTTGCGTTTGATCTGGGCGGTGATCGAGGAAGCGGAGGATGCCAAGGGATGCCACGACTTGTTGAAAATCCAGGTAGCAAAAACTCGTTCTGCGGTTGAGGCATTGGGTGTGTCGGAGTCGTTGATTGTGGAGGATTTTATTTCAGCGATTCCTCGATTTGAGTACAAGGTTGAAGAACAGGAGAATGAAACAGTATTAATAGAGAGCGCGGCTGGTTTCCGAATGCAAACCAATCTTCATATTGCTGTCGAGTCGGATGAGAAAGCGTTAGAAGTCATTGCGGCGGCATTTAAGTCCGGTCTTAATGACTTGATCGGAGTGGATTACACCGCCGATGTTGAAGAGGAAAAACAGAAAGCGTTGCAGGAAGCACTCCAAGCCGCTAAAGCTAAGGCCCAGCTACTTTTTGCCGATTTGTATGAGGAACCGCCGGCAGTAATAAATGTGCAGGAAAAATCAGTCGTGTTCTATCCGTCTAATTTGTACGACTCATTTGAAAACGTTGCCCGAGGCAGTGTTTCTGCTCGTTACAATACTCAACTGCGTCGAATCGATTTGTATCGTCCAAAAAACACTTATTACAAAGGGCTTCCCCGATCGGCAGATGTGAAATCGTATCAACTCCCGATGAATGCGGAAATAATTATCGAGTCGAAAGTGGTGATTTATTATCAATCTCCGGCGGCCCATGGACAGAAAACCAATGGCTTTAAAAGTTCGAAGTGACCCAGAAACTCGGAGATCTGAGTTTATTACCGATACACTATGTGCCATTGAGCCTGTTGCTATGCAGGAAAGAGCGTTGCCGGCCTAGCGATCGAAGACGATGTGTTCTGCGGTGGTTATCGATTGCCATCGAGCGCCGTCTTTGTTGTCTGCGCGCGGTGGCGAAATGTAAAAACCCAAAACTCCAAGGACCTGTGATTGATTAAATCTCCCGGACAAAGCAACCGCTGACGCCAAAACAAGTGCAGGTGATTCAGGTGATTCAGGAGATAGGGTCTTTCCTCGTAAAGAGTTGTCTGCTGTCATGTGTGAGTACCGAAGACTTACAGACCGTGCCCCGCCCTTTAAAGACCTTCATGAAAGTTATCGTTTAGTTAGGGTGGCAATGAATCTGAAGTATATTTTTATCATTACTTTATGGTTGGCGACTGGTGGTTCAGGAATTGCTGAGGTTCGTCAAGAGGGAACCGAAAACACTCAAGTCTCCCAACAGAATTTCTATCAAACGGACGTTGTGTAATCTGTCCACTTGACCATCTCACAGGCAGACCAAAACCGGATGATGGAGGTGTTGCCCGAGTGTATCTATGTCCCGGCGACCTTTCGATGGCAAGGCGTAGAGCTGGAGAAAGTAGGCGTTCGTTTTAAAGGGAACAGTTCTTGCCAGCCGAACCAAATACATAAGCGAAGTTTTTTGGTTCGATTTAATAAATATGAAAACAAACAACGGTTTGTCGGCTTGCGTCGCGTTTCATTTGATAACGGAGTCCAGTTCGGGAGTCTATTCAGTGAGCCAATTATCACTGAAATTCTGCGTGCTGAAGGACTCCCCACACACCGCTGTAATTACGTAAAAGTCTATGTGAACGATGAATATCGCGGCGTTTATGTAAACGTCGAACGGATTGATGAGTCATTTCTTGAAAAGAATTTCCCTAAATTGCAGGGGGGGGTTGGAAGAATGACGTAGGCGGTCCCGGCGGTGACCTGAGGTTTGTCGGTGACGATTCCAAGCGATATGAAAAAGCGTTTGAGGCGAAAAATAGAGCGGCGAAGAGCAGGGTGGATTTGTTAAAATTCATCGGTCGGATTAACCAGACACATGACGCGGAATTCGCGGCGATGCTTCATTCGAGTATGAACGTTGATGACTTTCTACGCGTCACATCGATAATGCTTTTGTCGGGTGCGTTCGCTCAACTAACGGGATGGAACTCGCATAACTTTTACTAGTTCCATGATGCGCAGCGTGATCGTTGGCAGTATTTGCCATGGGATCTCGATGTCGGTTTCTGCGAGACTGCGTTTGGGCAAGTCCGTGTATTAGACGACTGGAATGCCGCTTGGCCGGTTCCTATAGGACGCACAAACCCATTGTTGGATCGAATTATTGAGGATCCAAAATTGCTTAGTCGATATCGTTCGATCGCGGTAGACATCCTCGAACATCATTTTGAACCAAAACTGATTTGTGATTTAATTGAAAAAATATCAACTTATCAAGCCGCATCTGCAAGCGGATTCATTTCCAAAACGGCGAGTTACGGTGCCATTGGATGACGGCTACGAAGGGATTGTTGAATCGATGAAACTGTTTATGCAAAAACGTTATGCAACTGCGCAACAGCAACTGCGCAACAGCAATTGCGCCAACCCAGTCAACGACCACGTTCGGTTGAGCAAGCCCGTGGAAACCCTCAGGCTATTCCCGTCGAATTATTAGACCGTATCAAGCGAGTCGAGCGAGAGGCGCAGGGCATGCAGAGGAAATTGCAGCAACTGCAACAAGTAATGCAGCGCGTTAGAAGGTTAGTACAAGAGGGTGATTTTGCGGAGGCGGATAAACTGCTTAGTGAAGCCCTTAAATTGTCCAGTGGATCTGAATCGCCATTTAACCGATAACGTCCGGCGGCGTTGGTGAATCTATTTGAGATACGAGTTTTGACGGTGATTATTTGATCTGGTTAGATTTATTGAGTCTAACAACCGCTGCGCCATGGCCTGTCTGATGAGAGGCGGGCGAACTGGCATCGCCTTGCAATTGAAATTCAAAACGGGATAGCGAACAAAATCGGTAAAAAAATGGTTCTTAGAGAGACCGCCAAAATTTGTTCGTTTGACAAAATGAAGCATGAAAAGCGGCCGAAAACTTGAAACTTGTATTTGAGATCACTCCGGCGGCTTGGTTGTCCGTTACGCTATGCCAAAAAATATCCTCAATTTAGCTTTGTCCGGCAAGAAAGTCGTTCCTGCCTCGAATAGCGCAATTACTGTATGCACGTGATTCGTTACTGATCATGACCCGTTTAAGGACAATTCAAATGAAACCAAGCTCAGTTGTGAAATTGCTGGTGGCGGTTGTAGTTTCCGCGGTAATTATTTTCTTCAGTCGAGGGGATTTCTCGATCAGCCAGAAGGTGTCGGGGACGGCTGTACTTCACGATCTTTCACTTACCGAACTCACCGTGAATCTCGGCGCGTCAGAATGGAATGTCATCGAAGACCGAGTCTATGAGGCGTTTCCCTCGCTAAGCCGAAGTCCTAGGATTGCGCGCCGAATTGTGGCCCAAGCGACCCTTCCGGACTCCGACCAAAGTGAATTTGTATCGCGATTTCATAACGCCGGGGAGGAATGGATTGAGTCTCAGGGCGCAATCATCAAGGGAGAGTACGAGGCAAATCAAACTCACATCCAGGTGGCAGGCGGTCAATTTCACACGTCGGTTGATCTACCGCGACGCTACTATGCTATCGACGACATCCATGGCGTCGCAGACTTTGGATGCATTGCTGACTCCGGGAGAGTCACAATAATCATTTCGATTATTGAAGGCGATTGACGACAAGCTGTGCGCACCGAAGGGATGGTTAACAAAACAGCGCTCGCCCAATTCCCGGCTGTTAATGCAGACTTGCGCATTCAGTCGGGACGCGTAATCGTTCCGCGCCATTGGTAGTCTGAAAGCCCGTGGAGATTCAAATCCGTGCAAGGCCGGGAAGCTCGGTAGTGAGTTGAAACCCGCTACACCCAACTTGAATCGCACGGTTGTCACGCGAAAAAACTGGCGGCGAAAAGTTCGCGCAGATATTTGCCAACCGCTCAAGTCAAGATTAAAATGACAAGCCGTAGTGGATTAAAATACCTATCAGTCAGCCCGTTTCAATCACGAAAGTTCAACAATGAAACTCGTTATTATATTAGTCAGTGCAGCAGCTGCCTCGATTGTGGTAACTTTAATTTTGAAAAGTTTGGGTATTGAAGGCTCAAGTATCATTGGCGGAGGTGTAGGCGGTGCTGTCGGCAGTTTTGTTGGGGTAAAAATTTTAACAAACAAGAAAATTGAAAGTGATTAACACCTTAGTTAATAATTGCGGAATTTTGCGTTCTGGATTCCGTTCGTTTGGGGAGAGCATGCGACCGAGAACGTGTACGACCTCACGTACCAAATGTAGAAAATTACTTTAAACAAAACACGATGTAAGGTGTTCTTTCTAATTATGTACGAACGCCGCCGAAAGTCGCAAAGTGGTGGAAATCTCCCTCAAACGCTGGCGGCCAAAAACCGTATTCCAGCATTCGATCGCCGGTAGCGGGGGGCGGATTTCCGAGAACTGTAATTCGAGGATTAGCTAAACCTGCCGAAAAGAGCTCTGGGCGGTGGTTAACTAGATGGTTTTTCTGAGCAGAATCATTGGGAAAGCACTCAATCAAGATTGCTTGAGTTGGCTGGTCCACGTTGTCTACGAAATACTCATAACTCGTCATTCCATTCTGTTGTTCGATATTTACTTGTTCGCTTCAGTAATTAGCAAATGCGTCAGAGTTGGCGACATCAAACACGACGTGGACGTACTAATGTTCAGGATCATTTTGGGGAAGTGTTGGGTTCAAATTTGTTGGCATCACAAATAGCCTCAATGATTTAAAGTTAAAATAAAAAACATCGTACCTGCGATGAAATAAATCTTTTTTAAACGTGGCCATCGTAGTCAACTCAAAATAACAAAACTAATGTCCCGTAGAAAAGTGGTGTGCCTATTTCGGGTAACCA
>JAPKBL010000103.1 GCA_028823415.1 Mariniblastus sp. | reverse complement strand
ATCTTAAAGCTTACCATCGCATAGCCTAGGGCGCATGTTTTTGGGTTTGTTCTGGCGGTTGGACAACCAGTTGCAAATGCGATGATTTATGACGGCCGGAATGGATGTGGCAAAGATGATCTGTTGTGCGTCTAATACTGGCCCTGATTAGCGAGTTGGTTACTCTGTGATAACAACGCAATCATTCGCCTTGCCTGGAAGACCATTCAATCTCGACTGAGCCGTGCCTCCAACCGCCTACTTAGTCATCCTGTAAACGTCGGCATCAAATAGGCATAAGATAAAAGACTTCATGATTCTAAAATTCCCTAAAGATCGTTTATGGGAATTGAAAGAGATTGTCTGTTTTTGGATATTTATATGGCACGAATCCGCGCTGATACTCGCATTACGTTCAGGGTGAGTATAGAACCGTGTCTAATAGAGGTGATGGGCAGTGGCCGGTTTCGCTGGCTCAGACCATCAACCGTAAGTAGGAGCGTTAGATGACCAAGGTTAAAATACTAGGAGGCCTAGCGAGACGGACAGCGCGTTGGCTGGTTCAAATATATTATCCAAAAATAAAATTTGACGGAGCTGACCAGATCCCAAAAACGGGCCCAGTCCTTCTCTGTGGTAATCATCCTAATTCGCTAGTCGATCCAATTTTAATTGGGATCACTTCTGGCCGGCCGGTTAGGTTTATGGCCAAAGCGCCGCTATTCAAGACGCCCGTTTTGGGTTCGGTAATGTATGGATTGGGCATGATTCCCACTTACCGAGGTAGCGACGACAAAAAACAAGTCCGACGAAATTTGGAAAGTCTAGACAGTAGTATTCAATTCCTCGTGGAGGGGCATGCGGTCGGCATTTTCCCTGAAGGAAAGTCACACGATGCGGTGCAACTTGAAATGATACGATCGGGGGTAGCACGGATTGCTGTGAAGGCGGTGGACCAAGGCGCGATCGACTTGGTCGTCGTGCCAGTGGGTTTAAACTACGGGCACAAGGAACAGTTCCGCAGTTCCGTCCAAGTCAAAGTGGGTCAGCCGATCGAGGTAAATAGCTGGTTAAAGGAGAACAACGAAGAGGGGCGGAAAGCTATTCGGTCGCTTACTAACGAAGTAGAAAAATGCCTTAAAGAGGTCGTCGTTCATTTAGAGCAGCCGGGCTGGGAACCGTTACTCGAAGATTTGGTCGCACTGGCGCAAACCGACTCTGAGGAGGACCCTCTGCGATTGCGTAAGCAGATGGCCGACGCCATGAACTATTTTGTCGCATCTGATCGTCCCCGTGCCGAAGAAGTTGCTGGTGAAATTAAATTACATCGGGACGCAGTAAGTGATTTCGGTCTTACCTTGGAATCGCCCATACTTCTGTCGAGCGGAATCCACTTATTCGGTAAGTGTGCGAGTCGAATCCTGGGAACGTTGCTTGGTTTGGTTCCTGCGATATTGGGACTGTTGTTTCACATGGTTCCGTTTGTGATGGTTCGTTTTCTCGCCTCCCGAGTGACACCGCCTGGTCGCACTGCAGTTTCTATGTATCGTTTGCTTGCTGGACTTCCCGTTTATGCAGCGTGGTATTTCGCCACCGTTTTGTGTGCATTGTGGATGAATGTTCCCATGTGGGGAACTGCGGTGATCGTTCTGTGTCTGCCTTTATTAGGTGTGATCGCTTTAAACTATTGGCCGCAGGTTCGGCACTCTACCCCCCAAGCCTTCCACCAGTTCTTGATTTTGCTGCGGAGAAAAGATTACAAAAACCTTCGCGGCCATCAAACACGTTTACGTTCTAAGTTAAACACAATGGCAGGCGAATACGCGCAGCGCGATCGCAAAAATTGACCCCCTTCCGATTATCGTTTCTTAGGCCCCAATGTCATTTCCGGTTGGTGTGTCTGCCTTGATCTCTAGTTCGGTAATCATTGAACTAAAAGATTTTGCAATCTGCGTAACGGGCGTCGCTAGGTAACGATCGATGTTTTCTAACGCATATAGAAATCCATTTTGCTTCCCGGCAAGAATTTCCGTAACCCAAAGAATTTTATTTGCTACGGCATTAAATTTGGGTCAGATAAGTTATCCGATTCAATTGACCATCTTGCAAACAGAGTATTTGCGAGAATCTACGGTTTGGCCTGTGATGGGAGAAGAAGGTAGTTGGAGGCCCTTAGTAGTGTAGGACGAATCGAAGAATGTCTAATGAAACAGGCTCCATGGGCTTCAATTTGACAAACAAAAAACTATTTCTAACATAGATTGGGACAAACGCTGAGTGTTTTGAGACAGTGCTAGATTGAAAGGCTTAAATATGTATTACCAATCCGCGAGCCGAATGCTTTTTTCTGTCGTGTTTTTAACGATTGGAATCGGATCGGCATGGTGCCAAGATAGTAGCGTTGGTGAGTTCCTTATGTGTTCACCTGGCAAATTAGTCTTAAGCGATGACTTTGAATCCGATTTGGTTGCTGAAAAATGGGGTTTTCGTGCCTATTACAACGTCGATAAGGGCAGCCTAAATCGTACAAATTACGTTGCTAGTGAGTCCGCCCGCGCGTTTCTCAAAGATGCACTTTTTCGCGATGCCATCATCCGTTTCGATTTTCGTTTCGACGGCGCATCAGAGATTCGCCTCATGACCGGTGGAGGGGGTGGATACAATACAGTCACACAAATTTCTCCGGGTCATTTTCAGGTCAACACGGCAAAACGAAAAAATGAATTCGACCCTTCGCAACAAGGCGACTGTGCTTTCGAATTTAAAAAAGGCGTTTGGCACACGATGACGGTGGAATTTAATGGCGACGAGGTAGTTGCACACGTCAATGGAGATCACTTCGTGGTAGGTCGGCACCCGATCATTGATTCAGAGCGAACGTATTTAGCATTTCAGGTTACCGGTGGGATGGCTGCTTTTGATAATTTTAAAATGTGGTCCTCGCAGGAAAATGATGATTGGAATCTTCGCCGAGCGAAACTTCGGGCTGATCAGAAACAGCGAGGATCAGCAATCAGCCGGAATGCGAAAGAAGAATTTGATTTGATTTACATAAACCTTAAAGACCGCCTGAAGCGAACCGATGAAAAATATCGGGATCTCATCTCGCGACGCGACGACTTAGAAGAGAAATTAAAGGCGGATTATCCTTCTGCTCATCAGTCGCATAAGGAAATTGGAAAAAGTATTGCCAATCGAAAAAAAGAAAAAAGAAAAGAAGACCCCAAGTTCAAGGAAATGGAACAAGCTTTCAATCGATCCAGTCGTGCCGTGAAAGACTATGTGCATTCGGTAAATCCGAAACTCGACGAACTTCCAAAGCAAAGTTATTACTGGGAATATGAGCGGTGTCGTGTGAAGGCTGCGGCGGACCAGGAATTCTTAAGGCTTGAGAAAGAGGCTTCTCGATTGGCAGATAAACTTCATGCTGCGTTTCCAGATGCCTTCCAAAGTATCGACGTCTTAGTGGATCGTCGCAAATCAGCTCAGGCCAAGCTGAAAACTAACGATGCGTACAAGGCTCAAAAAAAAGCCATTGCCGAATTCAAACGATCCATCGAGGTTTATCTCTTCGAGCAAGAACCAAGACTGGCGGAACTTGCGGCTTCTCGAGCGGCAATCATTAAGTCCTCTAAGTAAACCAATTGCTGCCTTTTTTGTGTCTTGGGTCTTATTGTCGTACTTAGAATCCATTTCTGAATTGCGAACCCGGAGATGCGCGCATGATTAAAAACGGCTGCCAGCTCGAGCGGCGGCGAGGATCTTGTGAGACCTTTCGAGAACATCGTGTTCAGAGAGTCGCTGACTGGTCCCGAAACTAATTTGATTGATGGAACCTCAAGGGACCGAATTTCTGCGACTATCGGTGAGACTTCGCTACGGATTGCCAGATTTAGGCGAGGTGAAAATTCTGTTACAATTGGATCTAGATTAATTGGGATTGCCTTTTAGCGGTCGGATCCATCGAAAATCTGTCATAATTTAAATAGATTATCGACGCGTCACTCTTCAGATAACTTTTTCAGAGATCATGTTTTATGAATCGAACGCTTATTTGTTTAGCAATGTCATTGTGTTGCGGCATGCAACTGTTGGGCGTTGGTGGCACTAGCGCTGCGGCGCAGGATTCTGGCACGGCACAGCGGCCCAATATTGTTTTTCTCTTTTCTGATGATCACGCCGTGAATGCGATATCTGCCTATGGTGGTCCGTTGAAGGATGTAGCGCCTACACCCAACATTGATCGGATTGCGAGACAGGGGGCGGTGTTCGTAAACTCGTTTTGCGCTAATTCGATTTGCGGTCCATCACGGGCGACGATTCTTACGGGTAAGCACAGCCATGCAAATGGATTCATGAGAAATGGGAATAAATTCGATCCCAACCAGTGGACGTTCGCGAAACAGTTACAAAGAACCGGATACTCGACTGCGGTCATTGGTAAGTGGCACCTCAGTTCCAATCCGGTGGGATTCGACCACTGGGAAGTTCTTCCAGGTCAAGGAAACTATTACAACCCAGTCTTCCTTCAGATGGATGGTTCCAAAAAGAAATTTGATGGGTATGTCACAGATCTGACCACCGATAAGGCACTCCGTTGGCTCGATTCACGGGACAAATCGAAACCATTTATGCTGATGTGCCAACATAAAGCTCCTCATCGCACGTTTTCACCTGCCTTGCGGCACTTGGGCGCATTTGATGATGTCACGATCCCTGAGCCCGATACGTTGTTTGACCAATACGCAAATCGGAGTCGGACATTGGCTGCTAATGAAATGGAAATCGATCGTCATTTCGATTGGGCCTACGATGCTAAGGTTCGCCAAGATGAGCGCGGGGATGTGAAGCTTCCGGCTCCCGATCGGTACGGAACGCCGGAGTACAATCGAATGACTCCGAGCCAACGAGAAAAATGGGATGCCTATTACGGCCCGCACAATAAACAGTTCCTCGCAGACTATGCGGCGGGAAAAGTAAAAGGAAAAGACCTCGTCCGTTGGAAATATCGGCGTTACATGAGAAATTATTTAAGCACCGTGAAGGCCGTCGATGAAAATGTCGGTCGTGTTCTTGATTATTTAGAAGCAAATGACCTTTCCGACAACACGGTAGTCATTTACTCGTCGGATCAAGGATTTTTTCTCGGCGAGCATGGATGGTATGACAAACGTTGGATGTTTGAGGAATCATTTCGGATGCCCTTTGTTATTCGTTGGCCTGGGCATGTCAAACCCGGAACTCGCGCTAAGCAGTTGATTCAGAACATTGACTACGCTCCGACATTTCTAGAAATGGCAGGATTGACTTCCCCGGCTAATCTGCATGGAAAATCCATTGTTCCTATTTTTAGTGAGAGCGGAGATTGGCGGAAATCATTGTATTACGCCTATTATGAATTGGGGGAACATGCGGTGCCCCAACATTTCGGTGTGAGGACGGAGCGCCATAAATTAATTTATTTTCCAACCACTAATGAATGGAACTTGTTCGACTTGAAAACCGACCCAAATGAAATGCGGAGCGTGCATACAGAGCCAGGTTATGAGCTAAAATTTAAAGAACTAAGTGCCGAACTGGCGCGATTGCGGAATCAATTCAAAGCACCTCCCTACCCTCGACCTAAGTCCGTTCCGTAAGTGTTTTCGCGTGGTTCGGCTGCGAACCCGCAATCGATAAATATCCGAGACTCAGATTGGATCGGCGTTTTCTGGTCAGGTAATGGACTTGACCCAATAGGAACAATGCTGGTCACTCCGAGTTGTGGACTATTGTCGCATCGAGATTACCGAGATTGGCAAATGAGAAACGGAGAAAATTTGCGAGCTGAGAAAGTTTTTTCGAAATCTTTACAAGCACATGAGTTAATTTGCGAATAACGAAGGACAACCTCCATTTTTTCCTTTGGCGACATGGTGAGGAGCGAGTGAAGGGTTAACCGCATATCTTAGCGGTCAGTGTTTTGAGCTGTTGTATTTTTTTATCGAATTGCTGGGTTGGACCCGCCGGTCGAGTGTTCAATTGGGTGGAGACAGGGATTTATGAAAATTGAATTAAAATGCCACGGATGCGAGAGTCTATTAAAAGTCGATTCGGCTCACGCTGGTAAGCAGGCGAGATGCCCGTCTTGCCAAACTGTAAATTCCATTCCGCATGCGGATGATGGAATTGATATGGGGGAAAGTTCTGGACAGCGGTCGGAACATGAAAATCCATTTGGTGTAGAACCTATTCGACCGTTACCGCCATCCGAGTCGGCGAATCCATACCGCCCCGTGCAGGGTCTCCCAAGTAGTCCATCGGGAGCCTCGACGGAACTTGGCTTGATCTTTGGTATTGTGAGTCTCGGATTGATTTTCTTTGGCTCTTTCTTTTGCTGTATCTTCCCATTCGTCGGAGTGGTTTTGGGGGGCGTCGGATTGATAATATCTGTTCAATCTGATTCACAGTATCGGACGGTAGCGATAGTTCTCAATTCAATTTCGATTGGTTTGTTTCTAATAGTACTCATTGGCTTCCTCGCGTTTTTCTTGTTCGCAGCTTCTTCGGTTCCTATTTAATAAAATCAAAGAATGCAAATCAATTCCCTGTCGATTTGAGATCGACTTGAGATCGGTTTGATGGCAAACATAAGAGATTAGTAAATTGTTATCCGTATAGTCAGATCATTCTGACGCATTAATCGAATTTGACGTTAGCCATCGGTATGAATGACACTTCGTATATTTCGGATTCGGCCGGGGAAGTAAGAGAAATCGCGGTGATCAGAGATCGCGCGGCGGGTTTTAGAAAACGAGTTGGGGAAATCATTTTCTTTTTCAGGCGGTGCTTGGATTAACGGGCGGGTATTGAAATGGACTTTGTCCAACTCTGGCCCCACTGGTGCGTAAGCCAATTGTCTTTGGTGAATTTAGAGCGGACGATCAATTCGTCTCGCTTGGTACCTGGGCGATCGATTATTTCGACGTAAAGAAATCCATGGCTTATTCCCAGTGGGTTATCAGCGTCACGTGGGTTTGTTTTTGCGGCGCCGGAATCGTCTGGATTGAACACATCAATTCCGTCGGCCAGTTTTGAGCCAAATTTATCCTGATTCCATCGAATTCGGCTTGGTGGCGATCCATGGGTATGCCCATGAAACAAGGCGATAACGTTGTATTCCGCTATGGTTTTCCAGAATAATTCGAGGTCTTGAGGGGGCCAGTCGAACGCAGGCCCGTTAGGGTGCAAGTGAAAACTTAAAACGATAGGGCGCCCGGAATCGCCAATCTTGTCTTTCAAATCAGAAATCAAAAACTCAAGACTACCCATGGGTGCATAGTGGAATTGATCTCTACGCGCAGTACCCTCGCCAACGAACATTCCCAAATTAACCAGATGTAGAGGCCCCCAGTCCCAACTGTAATGCAAGCCGTTTGTAGAGAGATTGCTAAGTCCGGGCCGTGATCTATTCCGCTCAATAATATCTTTCACAATAAATGTATCCCCTTGCGGGCCATCATGATTCCCATGTAACTCATAAACCGGAAATGGAATCTTCCCATCCTTTCCAGTCAATCCATAATCCGATTGATAACGATTCCACTCAAATTTTTGCATCACCGAATAATTACCACCCGATTTGTCGGCACTGTCAATTAAATCTCCGGTGACGAGAACACCGCGTATGTTTTTGTTGACATTTCCGCCGCCGGAATCCTTGGGAATGGATTGGCCGGGTAGCTTCTCAATCAATTCGATAAATCGAGTGTTCGCTTCTTCCGAATAGGCGTCGAGCTGAGTGGGTGCTTTTGTGTTTTCCGCAAGGTATTGCGGATCACCGGTTACCAGAAATGCCTCAATTTTTTCAATCTTGCGCGGCTTCATCGTAAACTCATCCGCAATGGTCTGGTCCAGCCGAACGCACTTGGCATTGAGTTCTCTAGATTCAAAAGTCAAAACGAAAACATGACTAGCTGAGTCGGCCATGCCAGGCGGTTGAAGATACCATCGATCTACTTTGGGTGTCCTCTGGCCGACACCAAGTCCCCCTTCCCCGATGTACACAACTCCAGTTGCATCTTCAACATTTCCTCGAATCGGCAGCGTCCGTTTTATATTATGGCCATCCGCCTCACAAACTAAGTCGACGTCATATTTTTCAAACGCAGGAACCCAACTTTGAAGTGCAGAACCAGGCGCCTTCACCGCTGGATAGGCAGGTCGGTGATATTGTGCGAGAAGCCAACGATTTTTGGGACGTGAGGTTTTCAGCTCTTGTTTAAGCCATTTGGCCTGATCACCTGCGGTACTGATCTCCGTATTTAATGTAATCCAACGGACAGTTGAATTAAGATTAAGGGCGTAGTAATTATTGTGTTTTTCCTTAAACCCAAACACCTGATTAAATAGTTCACTTTTGTCATGGTTGCCGCGGGCAGGTATGACAGGCAGCATTCGTCCATCTTGACCGATGGTTAATTCATGATCGTCGAGCCACTTTGACCATTGATTTAAATTGGAACCATCCGCGACATAATCCCCGCCATGGGCAAGTGCGAAGATGTCATTGGATAACACTTCGTCATCGTACGATTCTTTTACCAGCTTCGATATCAGTAAATTCATCTTCTGACGTGTGGTCTGATCCGAGCGTGAATCACCGCCGTGAAGCAGGCTCAGTGGACGATCGACGTCTGGCGCGGTGCTGAAATAAAACGATTTTGATGCGTCTTCGGACTGGGTGATTTGGAATTCGTAGGCGGTGCCGGGCTCCAATCCAGAGAGATTCGCGTGGTGGTAGTGCAGTTCGGTTTTTTCGGATTGAAAACGGCCTTGAATGGGGGTAATTACTGAGTAATCACCCTCGGTGTCTTTTAGGCGAAACCGAAGTGCGTGGTTGTCTGTAGGCTTAAGCGTGGACCATGAGACAATGGCTGCTGTGGCAGGATCCGACGTCCAACTAATACGAAGGTGTTTGGGTTGGATTTGGGTTTCATATTCGACTGCATAAGCAACAGAGGATGCCAACTGGATTGCAGCGAGAATTGCGAGGAGAAACGATAGTCGAAATAGAAAGTGGATCATGCACGTGGCATCTTTCAGTTAAATGATTTTTTTATTGCAGGAATTTCATTTGCGGGATCACCCGCAACGTATTTTAGTCGAAAAAGAAAAAACAGGGTAAGCGGTGCCCCCGCGTTCGCTGCTCGGATGAAAGTCTCAGGCCATGCATCCATTCCACCGACTGCCACCCGACTATACGCTGTCAGCAATCCCCAGACGGCCATATAAATTGCAATCACTTGCCACCTTAGCCCTATGAGCAGAATTGCCAGCGCTATATCAATCCAGCCGATGAAGAGAAGGAGAGTTTCGGCGGTTTGCTGATTCGTTACCAAAGTGATACCGAATGGATTGGCGAGTAGTATCAGGTCAACAAAAGGTCCATATAACTCGATTGCCTTAAACCCATGGGTTGCAAATGTTAAGGCGGTTGCGACCAATAGAATTAGCGACCCGCCCATCCTTAGTAATCCACGATTGGCCCACGTGCGGCTCATTAAAAAGACGAGCAGCGTCGTGGGGGTGGCGATGCGTACTGCTTCCTCCATTAGCGTGAGCCGGGCGAATAGGTCTCCGCGGACCGTTTCCGAAATCGCCAGGCTAATCGTCCAGAAAATAATAAATGATAACGCAGGTGTTTCGATGTAGCGCAACCTAGAAGTTATCGCCCCGTCCAACCTCTGTTGGGTGAATGCTGAAACGAATCCCGCAGCGAGCACTCCGACAGCCGATAGAAGGCAACCGTAACTGCCAATATCATCTATTAACTGAGCGGCGTATTCGGGAAATCCGAAATCAAAATAGAGTAAGCCGTAGATCTGACTC
Source organism: Mariniblastus sp. (assembly GCA_028823415.1). GTDB lineage: Bacteria > Planctomycetota > Planctomycetia > Pirellulales > Pirellulaceae > Mariniblastus. The sequence goes on along the minus strand of JAPKBL010000103.1, from coordinate 7,124 downwards.
TCCGACTCAAACTCGGACCAAAGGTATCGACCGGCAATTCCCAAACATTGTAGCGCGATCGTCACGCGTAAACACCAAATCATGGTATTGAAAGACGCAGGAGTAACTTGACGGTCTTTGTCCAAATTAGAACTGTGACTGGCTGGTGTTTAACTGATGGTGGATACAAGCCAACATTGTAACGTCCAGCGTGTTCGATGAAATAGAAATTTATCCGTATCAGAAAATCATAGAAACAAAAATGTGGTCGCCCAGGCGTAGTTTGACCGCTAGGTCTTGGAACCGTGGACGATCAAATGGGTTTACCGCTGCAAACGTTTCAACGGGGTTTTCTGGTGGCTGGTTATTACTCGCGTGAGTGAGACCGGTAAATTCGCTGGCAGCGCTGATTCAATTCTTCCGGAAAAAGCTTCTCCCACAAAAGGTTTGATGAGTTCAGGATCGAAACGGAAAGAATTTCAAAGGTCGATCCGTTCCCCCGAGTCGGTAGAGAGTTTGCCACCCAAAAGTGAATCCTTGAAATATCCACCACAACTAATTTCCACTGCGGTGGCGAGGGAACCCCATGTATATCCGTTGATTACGCTAAGGACAAGTCAGTTGCGCAAGGAGCGGCTGGCAGTTAAATCGTGCCGGACAGTTAAGATTGAGTATCGGTGAGACAAAAATGGGAATCCTTTTTTAAAGAAATAAATAATCCTCGATGGTTTACGAATAAGAAATATTAAGGCACTGAGCCAATCGCTTGCGGGGTTTGGAATTCAAACCCGTAAACACTTGGGATTTAGCTACCAAGGGTGACCCTAGATTGGGTAACATATTTTCGAGACGTTCTATTGGGTAACGATTGCTTATGTTGTGCCGTTACTGACTTGGTCGCGAGCTGATCTTTGAGAGAATGATCGGGCAGCGTAGTTGTTCCAACGGCACGTAATTATAAACTGAACGATGTCTTGGTGAACGATGTTCGGACGGTAACAGGCATTCTTTTCGGCGGTAAACATGGCTACTGGCAACTCCATTGTGAAATTTTCTATCCGGCAAATGATGCTGGGGATGTTTTTTCTGGCGTTGCTATCGGTACTGGCTTCGGCAGCCTACTCGGGTGATCCGTTAGCGTTTGGGTTGGTGGTTGCGGTGTTGGGTTTAATTGTTCCAGCATTCTGTTTCGCGTTGTTCAGTGGTGTCGCGTTTTACTTAGCGCGGTGCTCTAGCGCCTGGTCTAGCAGATCGTCCAAGCCACGGCCCCAACCCTCAGTCCTTAGGAATGGCTCTGAGAATGCTTCAACTGAAATAAGTACAAATCCGCCAGCACCGCTGACGGATGGATCTAGGAGTGACAAATGAATCGATTATTATTTTCATTTGGATTTGCGGTCTTTTTGGTTCTATTGGTACCGGCATTAATCTGGTCCCAGAATGCAACTCGAATTGGGGGTTCGCGTGGTTTAAAACCTTTCGGGTATACGGTTACTTCTTCGGACCTTGGCATGAAAACTCTTCAGGGGGTTCACCCGCTGAGAGTGACCATAGAAACATTCCCCCCGGTGGCATCCCTCAGTGATCAAAAGTTTTCCGTCGTTGTGAATACTAATTACCCAATGGAGTGTTCGACAACGGCAATCATCGAAATTCCTACCGGAAGCAAATCTGGCGCCGTTGAGCTGTTATTACCCGCCAGTGGACCACTACAGAATTGGTCATCGATTAAAGTTACCGCGCTGACACGGATTAGCCCCACAATCCCGCCGGGACGCCCAATTCTTTTTGATCAGTTAAATTATCAAGGCCTCCAGAACCGTTCATTTTCCTCATCGCTGTTGTGGGTTTCTAGTGATGCGACTACTCAGCCCGATCAGACTTGGGTTCAAATCTTGAATGAAGATAATTTTAATAGCATGGTTTCAGCGGAAATTCCGCAGACTCAGAAAATAAAGGATTTTGAAAAGGTACTTATTGAAAAAGGCGAAATTTTGTTCGATGGTCGAAATTTTTCTGTCGTTTGCCCCGGCGCTCTGCCAGAGAATTGGATTGGACTTACCGGCATCGACCAAATTATTATTTCGATGAGCGACTACAGGTTAGTTTGTCAGAATAATAAACGCCAACGTGCCAATTTAGAAAAATGGGTTGCCGCGGGTGGTGCTTTAATCATTTTTGGATCCGGTCCAAAGTATCGGGAGACGGATGAAATCTTAAGCCTGTTTTTTGATCAAAACGCTTCTACTGTATCCGCTTCTGGGGATTTTAGATGGGGCGTTCCAGTATTGAATCAGCTTAAGGCCGGTGAATTAGCCGTCTGCAGTGTACGGAACGAAAGTTTTGGAAGTTATCGGGCATCCAATTCTAAAAGGAAAGTTCAGCCGTTTGAAACGGAATTGAAGGTGGACAAGGTAGACCATCCGAGTTTGCTTGACGAAACGAAATTTGGATTTCTCAGTTACTTGAACGGATGCATCCTGTCAGTTGACGATGATATGACGAATTGGTCGACGGATGATTGGCGTCAACTAGAGAATTGCATTGTTCTAAATGGTTCCTCTATCCACGCACGACTTGGAATGTGGCCTGGGGGTCGACAAAAACTATCTATCCCTGGCGTTGGTGAGCCGCCGATCTTACTGTTCAAGATTTTAATTACGTTATTCTTGGGTATTGCAGGGCCAGTTGCTTTAATAATATTATCGAGAATTGGCAAACTTCAGTTATTGCTGGTAGTCATCCCAGTGTTATCGGGATGCGTTTGTATTTCGCTATTTGCGTTTGTTCTTATTTCAGATGGCTTCGACAAGAGTGCGCGTGTGCAATCAGCAACGTCACTTGACCAACGGACGAATTTGGCAGTTATCAACAGCAGCGCGGCATATTTCTCAAATTTTTCAACAAGAGAATACGTTTTTCCCGAAGATACTTTTGTCGGATTGGCGACTTATAAAAACGATTTGGATCGAAGTGTTAAACAAACGGGTGGCAGTTTACGCGTCGCAGGCAAGGCTTTAGGGGCGAGGACACTGCATGAACTCACTGCTTTTTATTGTCGTACGGTTTCCGAGCAATTGATTTTCATGAAGGGAGGAGACTCTGAAGGAACTTTGCCTGTAGCTCAAAACCTTTTGGGGGCAAAGGTACTGTTCGCAATTTTTCGAGATGACCAAGACGACTATTATCTGTGCAAGGGTTTAGACAATGGCTCGACGAAGAGCTTAACAAAGATTCGGCTTGAAGTAGATTGGGGATTCTCGGATTTCGCTGATGTTCTTTCTGCGAATGAGTCGGAGACGAAAAATTGGAATGTCGCGAAAGATCTTTGCTATGGGCAGGACGAAACGGTGCTCGAATTGTTGAGGCGATCAAGGGTAGGGGATTTGCTGTCGCGCCCCAACTCTTACGTAGCTTTGCTGGAAGAATTCCCGCTGGTGACTGACGCGTTAGAAAAAGTTCAATATAAAAAACAGGCACACGTCGTCTTGGGGAAATGGTAATATGGCCAGATCTGTTGATGCCATGATACAACTGGATAAGGTGACGCGTTCATTCGGAAATACGCACGCAGTTGACGATGTGTCCTTCCATGTTGAGGCGGGCGAGGTTTTGGGTTTTATCGGACCCAACGGCGCCGGTAAGACAACCAGCATGCGGATCCTCTCTACGCTTGATACACCTACGTCAGGTGAAGCGTGGGTGGATGGTTTTTCGGTTGTTGATGATCCGGATCGGGTTCGCGCGCGAATGGGCTGGATGCCTGACGGATTTGGGACCTATCCAAACATCAATTGCGAAGAGTATCTTGATTTTTTTGCAAGGTCTTACGGCTTGCGAGGCAAAAACAGACTTCGTGCCATCAAAAATGTGATGGGATTTACCCAGTTGAGCCAACTTGCGAAGAAGCCCATTTCGGGATTATCCAAAGGTATGAAACAGCGGCTTTGTTTAGGACGGGCCCTGATTCATAACCCCAAGGTATTGATTCTTGACGAACCGGCTGCCGGTCTTGACCCACGGGCTCGTATTGAGCTGAGGGAGATGATACTTGAGCTTGCAAATGAGGGAAAATCCCTATTAATTAGCAGTCACATTCTGAGTGAGTTGGCAGAAGTTTGCGATCGAGTTGCCATTATTGAAATGGGAAAATTATTGGCCGTGGGGACTGTCGATAGCTTGCTTAACCAGCCTACGGATCAATCGAGTCAAAATTTAACTACCCAGGTGGCGGTAAAATTCATCTCCGACCTCTCTGAATTTCTTGACTGGATTAAAACAAGGGATGACGTCGAAGTGGTTTCATCCTCCTACGACACGGTTGTTATTAGTTGTGATGCGAATCATGAAAAACAATCCGAGTTACTCGCCGCGATGATGAATTCTAAATTGAAGGTGTTTGAATTTAAAGAAAAACAAAATTCATTGGAGGACGTTTTCCTCACCGTTACGCGAGGAGCAGTTCAATGAACCAAGAACGATCTGCAATTGAGAAGGTGCGATTGTCTGGTGGCGAAGTTGATTCGTCGTTAACGCCTTGTCCAAACGAGTCGAGATTCGATGATTTGATGGAGGGCTTCAGTGATTGGTTCAGTTCAATTCTCATCAAAGAGACAAGGCAGGCAGTCAAGAGTCGCCAGTTCATCTGGACTTATATACTCCAACTTGTTTTGGTCGCGAGTTGGACTGCAATCGGATTCGGCACGCTCGGTAATCAGTTAGGCGAGGGGCTGCTCACGGGATATTTCATTATTCTTGGTTTTCCTCTTGCCTTGATCATTCCGTTTAGTGCCTATCGATCTTTGTCTCGTGAGTTCGAGGACGGTACGATTAAATTGATATCGATTACGACGATGAAGCCTCGACAAATCGTACTAGGGAAATTAGGTAGTGCGTTAATTCAATTAACGATGTACCTGGCCGTGATTGCACCCTGCATTAGTTTTACATACTTGCTACAGGGAATAAGCATCTGGAACATTATGTCTTGCCTGTCAATTTGCGTCGGCGGTTCCATCTTTTTAACCATATTGGGTTTGTTTTTGGCTGGCTCATTCCGGTCCCGAAGTCTCGGAGTGGGAGTCTCTGTTGTTTTCGTTTTAGTCCTGGGTTTGGTTTATTTCGGTTGGATATTATTTGTTATTGTGAGCGGTATAACCGATTTGTTAATTCTCAGTAGCGAGGAATACTTTATTTTTTCTGGGATTTTGTTTTCGTTTAGTTCGACTGCTTTGATATTGTTGGCTTCCGTTATTGCGCAAATATCGTTTCCTTCGGATAACCGATCGACTTGGGTTCGAATCATGATGCTCTTGCAGCAAACACTATTTTTTGCGTGGGTTTTCCATATTTTGAGTGAGGAAGCGTATCGAAATCATGTGCCGACTATATTACTAATGTGGGTAGGCCACTACTGGCTGTTGATGGGGTTTTTGTTGTGCGGCGAGTCATCAAAACTGTCCAGAAGGGTGCGGCGCAATTTTCCTTCAACGCTTCCTTCTCGCCTGTTTTTATCTTTATTTATGCCAGGGGCCGGCAGGGGATTTTTGTTCGCACTGGCAAATATTTGGTCAGCATTTTTGATCATATTGATTTTGGCAATTTATGAAAAACCGCTGTTTGATTGGTCTTGGCTCCCGCATTCGCAACGCCCTTCTTCTAGGCTCGCATCTTTTTCTTGGTTGGAAGAATTCCATTCGATGTTTATTTGCATGGGGTTTGTCACTTGGTTTTTATCGTTGGTCTTCTTGTTGAACCGTTGCATTTTGAGTCGGGTCTGTGGACATCTTGAACCTGGCTACGGCCCCGTATTAAGTTTGGTCTCTGGGACGGCAATCTTTGCGTTTATTACAGTTTTTGCTGCAATTATTTCAGGTGTTTTCATTGAACCGATGGCTTCTGCGGTCGCATCATCTTTCAATTGGTACGAGATGAGTTTTGCTCCAATTGTCGGTACCCAATGGTCGATTTTCTTCATCGTGTTTGGGATTCAGGCTGTTATCATTACTGGTTGGGCTATTATGTTGGCTTCTGAGGATTTTCTGATGGGACCCATTGCGACACCCGAACGTGTCCTGATCGAATCGAAACCGGTCAAAATAAATGCATTGCCCGTTGGCGAATCTATTGATGAAATTTTTGGCGAGCTGCCATCGAAAACAACAGGCGACGGAACTGCCTAATTGGATGATCCCTTTACTGCGTTGGGCCGACACCGTTAATGAATGACCTCTTGGCTGATTTAGATTTTTCCGATTCTGAAATTGCGTTGCTAGTTTCTGGGTTTTATTCCCGGGTCAAGCAAGATGATTTACTTTGTCCAATGTATCCCGAAGACGAATGGGAGGATGCTGAAGCGCGTCTTCGAGATTTTCTGATTTATCGTTTCGGCGGCTCGGATCAGTATATACAGCGACGAGGGCATCCTCGCTTGGGAATGCGGCATGCTCCGTTCACAATTGGTATTGTTGAACGCGACCGCTGGTTATTGTTAATGAAACAGTCGATCGAAGAACTTGAATTCCCAAAATCGAAACAAGAATCAGTAATTGCTTTCTTCGCACAAGTTGCCGAATTTTTGCGGAACCAGTAAATGCAAGATTGGCCTGATCCGCCATCGATTCCGGAGATCTTATTAGGTGACGGGTTTCCTCAAGCCACCGATCAGCAAATCCAGTTTTAGATGCTTCAAAAATTGATCCTCGGGGTGCAATTAGTTATAGTTTGGCTTGTCAGTTTGGTGGACGTGTGTCTGCATTTCCATTGAACAAGGTGGGTCAGAAAACATTCTCTTAAAATGGCGCGCACACGTGAAAAATTTGATCCTAAGATGCTTAACGGTCTGGTTAATCTTCGCCTCGGGCGTTGAGCTTGCGTTTGGCGAAGAGAACCAAAAGCTGAACGTGCTTTTTATATCGGCTGACGATATGAATTGTGACCTCGGTGTTTATGGAGTCGCGCAAGTTAAGACGCCGAATCTTCAACGTTTGGCCAAAATGGGCGTGAGATTCGACAATGCCTATTGCCAACAACCACTTTGCGGGCCGAGTCGGGCAAGTTTGATGACCGGATTACGACCGGACACGCTCGATATGCATACTCTCAAACATGAGCTTAGAAAAAAGAACCCAGAGGTTGTTACGCTT
>JAPKBL010000102.1 GCA_028823415.1 Mariniblastus sp. | reverse complement strand
CAGGTAAAAACAACAGGTAAAAACAACAGGTAACGGCCTGTAGAAACGGCCTGCACTGTCATCAACATCGCTCCGCAGATTCTAGGCGATTTTGCTCTGTGGGTGAACAAGCAAATGAGCCCAAGCACTCTCGGTAAGCCACTTTTCAAACTTTTTTCTAGGCCCCAACCGGGCTCAGTACAAGAAGTCACGTATTCACGGGGCAGACGATCCGCGCGGCGTACTTTACATTCAGATTGTTGAGCCACGGCGGAAGTCAATGCATGTCAATCGCGACATACCACAAACTGAACCGTGAAGCATTGAACAACGCGACGACGATGCGTCGCAAGGAATCGGAGCAAATTCCAATAAATCTGATCGTATCAACTAGAACGAGTTTATCGAAACTTCTTGTCTTTTAATTACGTTAGAGGACTTTTCGAGATCACCTCTTCCAAGTTTAATAGGGCTAAACGTGCTAAGCCCCAATAATTTACCCCTAACAACACAATAAAGGCGATTTAGAATGTCAAAAATACTCCGCTGGAGTACCATTCCCGTGCTTATTTTGTCGATTTTTGCCGTATCAAGTGTGATTTTTATCGACTCGGCTAATTCGACGGAACCCACTGGTACTTTGAGTTCAGTATCACCGGCCTCTGACATTGGCACTTCGAGTGTCGATGAATCCACAGCCACAAACGGTGTGAAAAACCGTAGCAAGTTTCAACTCATCACCTATCTCGTGCCAGTCTTGGGAATCCTTGGGCTTTTGTTCACGCTATGGAAATCCCGCTGGGTTAGTCGGCAGGAAGTCGGCTCCGAGCGGATGGCTCGAATTGCTGACAACATTTCCGATGGCGCCATGTCTTTTTTAAAGGCTGAGTACAGCATTCTGTTTATATTCGTGATTGCTGTCGCCGCGCTGCTTGGTTTTGCCGGTGCTCAGCAAGGGGAAACCTCGTCACCTTTAATTGCGTTGTCATTTGTTCTCGGCGCCTTCTGTTCGGCTCTGGCCGGATTTATCGGCATGCGAGTCGCGACCAAAGCCAACGTTCGGACAACACAAGCCGCCCGTGGAAGCCTCGGAAAAGCACTCGAAGTCGCCTTTGCCGGCGGTAGCGTTATGGGGATGGGCGTGGTCGGACTCGGGGTTCTTGGCCTCAGTGTCCTGTTTCTAGTTTACAGCCATCTCTTTGGCATCGAGACACCACAAAATCTGACCCGAGTCATTACCGTTCTCACCGGATTCTCTTTCGGAGCATCCTCGATTGCTTTATTCGCTCGCGTGGGTGGCGGAATTTACACCAAAGCTGCCGATGTCGGAGCCGACCTGGTCGGAAAAGTCGAAGCAGGAATTCCTGAGGATCACCCGCTCAACCCAGCAACGATTGCTGACAATGTTGGTGACAACGTTGGCGACGTTGCCGGAATGGGAGCCGATCTCTTTGAGTCTTATGTAGGCTCGATTATCGGCACAATGGTTTTGGGAGCCGCATTTTTCAGCCTACCTGAATTTACCGGCGGTGAAGGAGATGGACTGTTAGGCTTGTCGGCAGTCCTGCTACCACTGGCGCTTGCCGGAGTAGGGATTATCACTTCAATCGTGGGAACGTTTTTTGTGAAAGTCAAAGAGGGGGGCAATCCTCATCACGCATTGAATTTAGGCGAGTTTGGTTCAGCCGGGATTTTGCTCGTTCTGACGTATCTAATTATCCAGTGGATGCTTCCTGAGCAATGGGAAATGCTCGGTGCCAACGGGTTGACCACAATTTACACCAGTTTCGGTGTTTTCGCCTCGATTCTGATTGGACTCTCCGCTGGATTAGCCATTGGTAAAATCACGGAGTATTACACTGGAACCGGGACCCGACCGGTCTTATCCATTGTGAAACAATCAGCCACCGGTTCGGCAACCAACATTATTTCCGGACTCGGTGTCGGCATGATGTCGACCGCTATTCCGATTGTGATTATTGCCTTTGCAATCATTTTTGCATTCCAGTTTGCAGGGCTTTATGGAATTGCGATTGCGGCCGTTGGCATGTTGTCCAACACTGGGATTCAGCTGGCTGTCGATGCGTACGGTCCGATTGCGGACAATGCTGGTGGAATCGCTCAAATGGCAGACCTGCCCGAGGAAGTCCGTGAACGGACTGACAAACTCGACGCCGTCGGTAACACGACCGCTGCGATTGGAAAGGGATTTGCAATTGGCTCCGCCGCATTGACGGCACTTGCCTTGTTCGCGGCGTTTATGACGTCTTACAATCTATCGCACCCCGAAACTCCTATCACTTCGATCAGTATCACCAATCCGTTTGTAATGGCATCTCTGTTCATTGGAGCAATGCTGCCCTTCTTATTCTCGGCGATGTCTATGAATGCGGTCGGTCGAGCTGCCAATGCGATGATCGAAGAAGTTCGACGACAGTTTCGCGATATTCCAGAATTGGGCGCGGCGTTGAAGGTGATGAATCAAAATGACGGGAAGGACTACCAAGACTGGTCGAAGGAAGATCAGGAAATATTCGACGCGGCCGACGGAAAACCTGAATACGGCAAATGCGTTGCGATTTCAACGAAAGCCTCCATCCGCGAAATGATTACACCCGGTTTAGTCGCTGTCTTAGTACCCGTCGCCTTCGGTTTCTTGCCAAAGCTATTTTTTCCAGAGGGCAACACGAATGCATTGATGCTTGGCGGACTTCTGGCGGGTGTCACCGTTAGCGGTGTCCTGATGGCCCTGTTTCAATCAAACGCGGGTGGTGCTTGGGATAACGCCAAGAAGATGATCGAAGAAGGCGTCGAAGTGGATGGCATTCAATTTGCCAAAGGAAGCGAAGCTCATAAAGCCTCGGTCGTCGGTGATACCGTCGGTGATCCCTTTAAAGACACGTCGGGCCCATCGCTCAACATTTTACTCAAATTGATGAGTGTGGTCGCATTGGTGATCGCAACCTTGATTTAAACAGTTTAAGCGTTGAGCCCATCGACGCTTCCCTGATTTAAACGCGTCCCGTAGCAATCCGCTGCGGGACGTTTTTTTACGGATTTAATGTCGCGGGAACACCCATAGTCAACTCGGTGAGGTGGTTTGGGAGAGGATGGTTTCAGAGAGTTCGAATGACCCGCGACCTCACCTGCCAGGACCCAGCTAAACAAATCCCTAAGTTAATCGGATCATGTCGATTATCGGGACGGTATTTTCGGTCTGTTTGTTGATACCCGCGGCGACCGATTGAGCCGAACCATCGGTGCGACCCCGAACAACCTCTCCAACTAGACACCGACCAGCGAAACTGCTGCCAGCATCCCATCTGACCGATATCTCAAAAAGAATAAGTGGTACCAATGGAATGACCCGATTTCAGTCTCAAACCAAGCGATTACTTGCTTGCAAGCTGGCTTTTTATGATCGGAAACCGTCTAAAAACTCGGAAATTACTTGGATTTTGTTAAATCTGCGACTATCCTTGAACAGTCGGCCGGCGGAACGCAACTGTGAGCATCCACGCAACCGATGTACCTTATTGGTAGTACTAGCCGATGCGGGCAAGCTTCGGTTCTAAATAACGAGGAGTTCTTTAATGAGAACAATGATGAACAACTGGGTCAAATTTTCGATTGCCGTCATGACGGCTGTCTCACTTGCAGGTTTTTCTTTTGCGCAAGATCAAACTGATCAGCCGGTCCAAGAAGAATCGCCACGTGCAAAGTTGGTCACAAAGAAACGGCTCAACACGATTGCTAAAACGCAATCACCTGTGCAGGGTTTCTCAACGGTTGATTTGTTCCAAGCAATGGACAATGGTGAGATCAAAGTAATCATCCGCAACAAAGATGCTGCTGATGCCAACTTAATCGTTGAAAACAAAACTGATAAACCTCTCGCAATCAGAATGCCAGCTGCATTTTCTTGCGTCCCTGTCATGCGTCAAGGTGGCGCTGGAGCCCCTGGAATGGGCGGCGGCGGCGGAATGGGCGGCGGTGGATTCGGCGGCGGTCAAGGCGGTGGCGGATTCGGCGGCGGTGGCGGTAACCAAGGCACTGGTGGTGGATTCGGCGGCGGTCAAGGCGGTGGTGGATTCGGCGGCGGCGGTCAAGGCGGTGGCGGCTTCGGCGGCGGCGGTCAGGGCGGCGGCGGCGGCGGATTCTTTAACATCCCTCCCGGACGTGTTGGCAAAACCTCACTGAAGACATTCTGCCTCGAAGAAGGAAAACCTGATCCTCGTTCACGAATCGAATACCGAATTCAACCTCTGTCCGATCTGAATTCTGATCCTAAGATTTTTGAAATGTGTCGAATGCTCGCGAACGACGAAATTGCACAACCCGTTGCACAGGCTGCAGCTTGGAATGTTGCCAACGGACTGAGCTGGCATCAGCTTTTCGTTAAAAACCGAATCGAGCGAATGGATGGATCGTACGAACGATACTTTCACCCGCAACACTTAGTGATCGCTCAGCGAGTCACAGTTGCCTCCGCTCAACGTGCCGCAGCACGAGCGAAATGGCTTAAGGATCAGCAAAAGTACCAGTCGGAAGCACGTTACCAAACTGGTGGCGAAGCATCTAACGAGTAGAATTTGCTTGAACAATCAATATTGAAAGCCGAGCTGCAAAGCTCGGCTTTTTTTTTGCGCCCAGCGCAACCGCTCCAATGGATGATCGCCACCGTTTGTCGCGCTCGGAGGGCTTTGAAAATCAATTCACTTACGATTGAATTCACATGCCATCAAGCGCGATCTATCGGAAAAGCAATCACGTCTTTAATTTCCTTTAATCCGAGGGCGAGCATGACAAGACGGTCGACCCCTACAGCAACCCCTGCACAGGCTGGCAATCCCGATCGCATCGCCTGAAGTAACCGACTTTCCTCCGGCAACAACGGCTGGCCATCCTTCACTCTCTGCTGATTGACGATCGAGTTTCGTCGCGCGAGTTCATCGGCGGCCAATAACTCGTGATAGCCATTGGCCAATTCAACACCATTGACATAAATCTCAAACCGCTCAGCAACAGGAATCTCTTCTTGGCGAACCACGGCAAGCGCGGACTGACTGGCGGGCCAATCATAAATAATTGTTCCACCGTCAATGCCCAGCTTCGGCTCGATTAAACGAGACAGGATTAAATTCAACCACTCATCACGGGAGGACGCTTCACAAGACATTTCGATCTCAATTCCATGCTGCAACGCAACTGACTTAAGATCGTCGACGGCGCAAGAGAATGGATCGACACCGACGTGCTGTTGAAAGATCTCGCGATACGTGACGCGTTCCGTTTTCGGAATCTTCAGAGTCACCTCAACTAATTCAGCCAGCAAAGCCATTCCTGTTTCGAGGTTGTCGCCAACGCGATACCATTCGAGCATCGTGAATTCAGGATTGTGCATCCCGCCGGTCTCGCTTTGCCGAAACGCTTTGCCGATCTGGTAAATAGCAGTCGCTCCACTTGCAACCAAACGCTTCATACCAAATTCGGGAGACGTCTGAAGCCAAAGCATCTCATTTGAATTAGAATCAACACCCGTGATCTGGTTTTTTGGAATTCCCACAGGATGAAGATGGCGATCGACCACGATATCATGGGAGATCAACGGGGTCTCGACCTCAAAGAATCCTCGATCATCGAAAAAACGACGCAGCTGGCGTAACACGCCAGCACGCTGCTCCAATACATCGATCTTCGCTGAGGGCAGGAAATCGTCATTCATAGCGATTGCCAACTTTCCATATCTAAAAATAAATGAAACGCAATGAAATTACAGTTTCTTGAAACCACCTATTCTGTTTGCCAGCTTCCTGCCAAAACGACCATCCCGGACTGGGCCAGTACGTACATGGCGGTCATTCGCACCGACGATGAACTAACGATCATTACCGCAACCGATACGGTTCCTGAAACAGTCAAGGCAGAGCATGGTTTTGCCTGTTTTCGCGTCACAGGAAATCTCGCATTCGACGTGATTGGCGTTATCGCTGCGATTAGCCGGGTGCTCGCAGAATCGGAGATCCCTATTCTATCAGTTTCCACCTACAATACCGACTACTTCTTGATCGCAAACGCTAATCTTGATTTGGCACGTTTATCACTCCATCGTGCAGGATATGAAATACTAAACTAACATGTGCGGACGATTAACACTTAGAACCCCAATCTCAGCGCTGACCGCGCTCTTCAGCGGGCTCCAATTCTCGCAGCGGAAATTTCGTTTCAATATCTGCCCAACGCAACCCATACTCTGCATTCGCCAATCCGAATCTTTCCAACTGGAAGCCGTGGATCTCCGCTGGGGCTTAATCCCCCCATGGACCAAAGATACTAAAATTGGGACGGGCTTAATTAACGCCAGGTCGGAAACTGCCGCCAGCAAACCTTCTTTTCGAGACGCATTTCAATGTCGGCGTTGCCTGATAGTCGCCGATGGTTTTTTCGAGTGGAAAAAAATTGGCACCTCGAAACAGCCATTTTATATTTCCAAGAAGGACCAACAGCCGTTTTGTCTCGCAGGATTGTGGGAATCCTGGCGGGACGATACCCGTCCCACTCAAACTCATATCCAGACCTGCACGATCCTAACCACTTCGGCAAACGACTTCATGGCTCCGATTCATGACCGCATGCCAGCATTCCTTCAGCCTGACCAATTTGAGCGTTGGCTCGACAAATCCAATCGTCGCGCAGAATCGGTCCAGCCAATGCTCTCACCGTTGCGCGCCGACTCACTTCAGGCTTATCCAGTCGCCGCATTGGTCAATCGCTCCAACAATGACTCACTCGAATGCATCGCTCGCTCGGATGATCCAATCCAGCAAAACCTGTTTTAGTCGCTAGTCTTAAAGATGGAATTTATTTTCCTAAGGGATCGCCGCTTTCCAACATCCATTGCTTGAGAGCTCCATACATCTGATCGATCTGGTCAGCGTATTGCGGATCGCCAATCAAATCGTTGGTTTCCCAAGGATCCTGTTTTAAATTGAATAATTGCTTGCGTCCGTTATGGGTGTAATACAATAATTTCCACTCACCCTCCCGCACCGCTCGCACACCTTTGGGAACCTTCACGTTGGGCATATACGCACCGAACACGCGATCTAATCCTTCACTATTACCACGAATTACACTCGCGAATTCAAACGGCTGAGTGTATTGAGGTGCTTCGATCCCTGCGAACGAAGCGAGTGTTGGATATAGCCCATGCAGATAGGCGAGGCCAGCTCTCGTCTCTCCCACAGGGACTCCCGGCCCTGCCAGAATCATCGGCACCCGCCACGAACCGTCGTACAAATTTTGTTTTCCCATCAGCCCATGTTCACCGACGGCCAATCCATGATCCGCCGTAAACAGAATCAGCGTGTTGTCTAGCTCTCCCATCGCATTCAATTTCTCAATCAGCTGTCCAATTCGGTCGTCAATCTGAGCGCACATGGCGAGGTAAATTGCTCGTTCTCGGCGAACAGTTTCGGGACTGTGCGGTGGTTTGTAAACCATCTCATCCCTGACTTTCATATCGCCGTTATTAAATGGATGAACTGGAAGATAATTTGGAGGCTCCTTCACGTCGGTGAAACGACTTAGAATTTCACTGGGAACATGCCGTGGATCATGCGGAGCATTGGTTGAGATATACATCATGAACGGTTTTTCACGATCCCAGGTTTGATCTAAAAATGACTCAGCCGCATCGTAAAAAACATCGGTGCTCCATCCTTTTGACTGATGCGTTTCAATATCTCCCTGAGCGTTAATTCGCACCCCGCTCGGATCCATCATTCCGATCTCAATCGCGTTATCCTTGGCACCGCCTCGATCCCGGAGATTGAAGGGCAGCATTCCACCGGTCACCGCTTCGGCGTGATCGAAACCACGCAGCAACGCCTGGTTGCCGTTATGCCACTTGCCGGTGGCAAAGGTATCCCAGCCCTCCTTTCGGAATTGTTCCGGCAAGAGGGTATCGGGCGTATTTAGTTGCGCCGGGCCTTTGTAACTCAGCTCGTTGGGTGTGACCGACCACAGTGCCCGTCCCGTTAACAACATCGCTCGGCTGCAAGTACAGATCGCACCGCTGAATCCGCCTTGATGAACCGTGTTGCTCATGACGGTGCCACGTTTTGCCAATGCATCGATATTCGGTGTGAGCGATTGCTGTCCACCCGTGGCAGTTACGCAATGCCGACTAAAATCATCGGTCATCAAAACCAACACGTTAACTCGTTTTTCGCTATCGGGGTGACGGTCCTCGGCGACAAGCCTAGCGGCTCCCGCCCCCCCCAAAAACAATTCTGACAATACGAAAATCAGTGCAAATTTCAGGTTCATAATTCATCAAATGTGTTATTTATTTTACTGGGAAAACCGAACGTTCATTGTAAGGAACACCGCAATGAAAGCCAATTTCAATTTCTGGCTTCGTCTATTTTACCTTTTCTTTCAATAAACCCTCGGGAATGAAACAACCACAACCCTCCATTCATTCTCTTTCCCTTGGCACAGCAGACTCACGAGAAATAATAAATTCTTCAGTTTTAGCCGATAACTTTTCCCGCATCTTTAAAAACTGTTAAACTGATCGACGATAATTCAAACCACCTATGGAGTTAACAAATGTTGCGAAAAATTGATCGCCGTCAGGCATTAAAAACCGGCCTCGCCATTTCCAGCCTCGGTTTCGCGACAGGGCGAGCCCAAGGCTGTGGACTGAATGAAAAATTGCGAACAGCGCACATTGGAGTCGGCGGGATGGGCGGGGCTGACTTAGGTTCAATTGCCTCGCATTCCCAAGTCGAAGTCGCAGCACTTGTAGACGTCGATGCAAACACACTCAAAGGTGCTTCGCAAAAACATCCCGGCGCGGAAACGTTTGCTGATTATCGTGAGATGCTTAGTAAGCTGGGTGACAAAATTGATGCCGTTGTGATTTCGACACCGGATCACACCCACGCGCCAGCAGCGATGTCTGCGTTGAACTTAAACAAGCCAGTCTATTGCCAAAAACCGCTCACGCATGAAGTTTTTGAAGCAAGGCAATTACGCGAAGTCGCAGAACAGAAGAACCTCGTTACGCAAATGGGGATTCAGGTACACTCCAGTGCGGCCTACCGAAGAGCGGTTGAAATAATTCAAAGTGGTGTCATTGGCAAAGTCAGCGAAGTTCATGCCTGGTCAAATAAAAACTGGGGCTATGACGGGGGGCCGATTGAAAAACGAGCTGGAGGACCGCCCGCTCAATTGGATTGGGATTTGTGGCTTGGCGTCGCGGCCATGCGACCCTATTGCAACAACGTTTTCCATCCGGGCAGCTGGCGAAAAATGATTGACTTTGGAACTGGAACACTCGGTGACATGGGCGTTCATATTTTTGACACCCCTTACGCTGCGTTGAAATTAACAGCACCGAAATGGGCGAAAACCACCTGCAGAAAACCCACCGGCATTGGGCATCCAGAAAAAAATATTGTCGAATATGAATTCCCCGGGACAGAATTCACAACCGATTCAATGACTTGGAAATGGTACGACGGCGGCTACGCACCACCGAAAAACTTAGAGTTGCCGCAAGGATTAAATCTTCCCGGTCAAGGCTCGCTATTTATCGGAGAAAATGGACAGATGTTACTGCCGCACGTCGGCGAAGCCCAGTTATTTCCGCAGCAACAGTTCAAAGACTACCAGCGACCAGACATCGGCAGTAATAATCATTACCACCAATGGGTCGATGCCTGCCTTGGAAACGGTAAGACCAGCGCCGATTTTGGCTATGCAGGGCCACTCACGGAGGCGCTCCTTTTAGGTGTCGTCGCGAATCGATTCCCCGGACAAACACTAAACTGGGATGCCAAGAATCTAACAGTCACCAATCTTGATGAAGCGAATCAATTCATCAAACGCAATTACCGATCGGGGTTTGAAGTCGCAGGCCTTTGATCGGCAATCAGTGAATTCTGAATTGGAGTGCCGGGTTTCCATCGATGAAATCCCAGGCACGCCATCCCCCCTCCGTCAAAATAACAATATGATTCAACCTCAATTTTTTGCTGGCCGTTTTCTCGTTTTCGCATTCAGCCTCACTGTGCTTCTCGGGCAATCCCGCGGACAGGATATTCATTGGTCGGACGATGGAAAACAGGGGTGGTATCAACAGCAAGACGACACTGGGAAAATACAATTCCATCTCATCGATACACAACAGAAGTCTTCGCGGATCGTGCTGGATCAATCTTGGTTTGACCAACAAAATGGGAACAAGCCGGTGACGGGCATCTATTCTACCGACCAACCAAAAATTTTCTTAATTCAGTCCGGCCGGACTCTCTACCGAATCGACAATCAGAATAAAAAAAGTGAGTTACTTGATCCAGCATTAATTCGGCAATATCGCCCAAGATTGTTCCTTCCGCCCAAACCAGGTCCGCGAGGAAAATCGACTCACATCACGATGGAGAACCAAACGGATCACAAAGTCGAAACTTTTTGGGTTTCTGAAACTGGCAAAGAACGTGCATACGAAGTTCTAGCACCAGGCCAGCAAATCAAACAACAGACGTATGTTGGGCATGTCTGGTATTTAAAACGAAATGGAAAACCAATTGGGTGTTTTACCGTCAGACCCGATGACCATGTCGTCTTCGACAAAGAGTTTCTGGATGACATCCAATTTAACTCTCGGCCCCGTGCTCAAAACTCTCGTCCACTGGCAACTGCCTTTACGCGGCGAGACCCCCGGTCACCTGATCGAAGATGGGAGGTACAGGTTCGAGATCATAATCTTTGGATTGAATCCAAGGGAGACAATTCATCCAAATCTCAACTAACGCTGGATGGAACAGAAGAAAATACGTTCCGTAACATTGGCTCAGGAACACGCTGGCTCCCATCTTCCACTCGAAACCCCGACCAATGTGACGTCCGCTGGTCGCCCGATTCCAAGCGGTTTATTGCGCACCAAACACCCGTCGCGCCAGAACATCGCGTGTACTACATTGAATCAAAACCGAAAAACCAACTCCAGCCTCTGCTAAGGTCTTATCAATACCCCAAACCAGGGGACACCCTTTTATCACCACGGCTAAGACTGTTTTCTGTCGAATCTAAAACGGAAATTCCAGTTTCAAACCAACTCTTCGACAACCCATTTTGGACTCGTTTTCTAGGTTGGTCAAAATCCGGAGATCGATTCCGGATTCTTTACAACGCTCGAGGTCACCAAAAATTAAGGTTGCTGGAGATCAATGCCAACGACGGTTCGGTCAAGACGCTTATCGAGGAAACGAGCCAAACCTTTATTCACTACTCAGACTCGGGGAAGTCAACTTTTCGAGATCTCCCTGGAAACGAGATCCTCTGGGCCAGCGAGCGAAGCGGCTGGAATCACCTCTACCGCTACGACCGTGACAGTGGAAAGTTAATCAATGCCGTTACCTCAGGTAATTGGAATGTTAAACGAATTCATAAAATTGATATGGATCAAGAAACAATTTGGTTTTACGCCGTCGGCATCCACCACGATCAGGACCCCTATCACGAACATTTCTGTCGTGTCAAATTCGATGGCAGCAATTTGAAAGTCTTAACCATCGGCGACGGCACACATCAAATTCAGTTCCAGCCCAAGGGAGATACATTCGTCGACACCTATTCCCGCGTCGACATGGCGCCCGTCAGAGAATTGAGAGATAGCCAAACCGGCAAACTAATCGCACAACTGAATCGACAAGATACTGAAAAACAATTTGGCAAAAGAAGATTAACCGAACGGTTTGTCGCCAAGGGTCGAGATGGCGAAACCGATATTTGGGGAATCATTCACTGGCCGATTAATTTTGATCCGTCCAAAAAATACCCGGTTGTCGAAAACATCTATGCCGGGCCACACGATCATCACGTCCCCAAAGCGTTCCGAACCGGTTATGGCCACCGCCATGCGATCGCGGATGCCGGTATGATCGTCGTTCAGATTGACGGAATGGGTACAGCTTGGCGATCCAAAGAATTTCACGATGTTTGCTTCAAGAACCTCCGCGATGCGGGATTCCCAGATCGAATCGCCTGGCTAAAAGCGGCGGCCAAAAAATACCCTCAAATGGATTTATCACGGGTTGGAATTTATGGTGGCTCTGCCGGCGGACAAAATGCGATGGCGGCGTTGCTATGGCACAGCGATTTCTACAAAGTCGCCGTTGCCGATTGTGGATGTCATGACAATCGGATGGATAAAATCTGGTGGAATGAACAGTGGATGGGATGGCCAGTCGACGAGAGCTATCGGAAAAATTCAAACATGGAGAATGCTCATCTGCTCAATGGCAAACTGATGCTCACCCTTGGAGAACTCGACCAAAATGTTGATCCGGCCAGTACCACACAAGTGGTAGGTAAACTAATCGAACATGACAAAGATTTTGAGTTCGTATTGATTGCCGGCAAGGGACATGGTGCGGGCGAGTCTCCATGGGCCGCCAAGAAACGTCTGCGATTTCTGAAATTGCATCTCGGAGTGGAATAACGCTGCGGAATCAACCATTTTTAATAAAACCCTCCAAGTCGGATGCACGCTCAGGGTCGGCAAGAGTTTTTGTTTGGATTTGGTGCTGCCGTTAAGGACAAACCACCGCATCTGGCCCGGCTTGTAAAACCGCACCGATTGGCGTGGTGATGGCATTTGCCCAAGGATTTGTGCCGCCGCCTTTGTAGCCAATGCCAGCTCCTACGGCGGGGTCTCACACCCAACCGCGGATGATGTCTTTTATTTCTTGTGGCGTCTTTTCCATGAATCGATTTCCCTAATGCGCAGGATGCAATCAAATCTGCATCCACCTGGAAAAACGACCAATTTTGTATTGCAGTTTTTTTACGATTATCTCAAAGACGTGCGACCCGCTTAACCTAAAAAACTGCATTACTTTTCGACGTCGGTAGGTTTCTTAGAATCGATAGAATTTTCAGAGTCAATAGAATTTTTAGAATCAACGGTTTGGTAAAGTTTCGCTAAATCGAGCAAAATGGGCTCGATCGATTGATAGTACCTCGCCTCGCCCAGCCTGTCTTTTTTCTGACGCAACAACTCCAATTCTCGTTCCAAGCGATCACGATTACTACGCTGGCTAACTGTTAGCCGGGCCTCGGTGCCGCGTCGAATTAAGAAAATCTGATTCGCAACAAAACCATCTGGCTCGCTCGCCTTTGCTTTTTTTACCGTTCGGGTTCCCTGAAACCAATCCGATGGCGTACCTTTGCCGTCACCGTTGTCGTCAATCATCGCCAGCTCCGTCGCCAGTCGAGTCTCCTGCAAATAGAATTCCTGAGTTTGCGATGATGCCGCCACAACCGCTTCCAATAGCGATGTTTGCAGATCTTTATCGAGATCAAACGCGGGATCATCAATTGCCATGGATAGGTATTGCCCGAATCTCGCAAAATTCCGCTGGGCGCTTGACTTGGTTGCCGTAATGACCACGCGGTTGGGGTGCTTGAGTTTTCCCACAAACCCACCGCTCGATGATGCGCAATTGACAACAATCGTACGTGGTTCTTGATCAGGCAACCACTGGTTCAATTGCACAGCCGAGAGGTCCGGTCCCCGCAAATTAAATTTAGAGACCTTTCCATCGTCTGTCCCATGCCCAATCAACACCACCCACAATTCAGCGGTCGCATCTCCTAGATTCGTAAGTTCTTGCTCCAGTCGCTGCAGGTCATTTTTCCCGGACGGGTTAGCCTCCGAACCAATGCATACAAAATCGGGTGCCGATTCGCCGGCCGAGGTAATCGCTGACTTCCAATTGTCCGCCCAATTTTGAAACTGTTGCTGGTAATCGTCACTCCCGCCGGCTCCCACCACAACAATTACCTTCTGTTCCTGGCCACGAAGATCCTCGCAACAGAAACAAAGACTTGCTATCGAAAACAAAACCCCCGTCGTCCGAAACAGTATCTTCCAGCAGAGTGGGGCAATTAACATTCGTCCAGTCATCGCGATCCAGTCTTCATGTGTTTTTCGAAATCTCATGCCAACCCCCTCCAGCGTCGCAGTCCCCATTCTCCAATCAACAATCCGATCGCGAGCGAGAATACAGTCCACCGATGCCACCAAGGGGTCGAGACCGTCTCCATGACCGGCACCTCTCGATAATCCAACCCAGCAACAAACTGCTCCAATGATTCGATATCAATGACTTGACCGCCGGTCTGTTCGGCAATCTCCTTCATTAACTTAAGATTGGGTTCGAGTGATTGAAATTCTTCACTATCGGGTTCGGATATCCATCCGGATTCGCGCGTTTCAATTTCGCTTCCATCGGCCGCGTTAACAGCCACCGATGCCCGATACACTCCAGTTTCACCAGAGATAAAATTCGCTACGTAGACACCCGGCACTGTATCGGTCGGCTCACCAGCCAGCTCAATCGTTTTACCGTCGGGAGTTTGTACGTTGATAACAACGGTGGCATTATCGAAGGGCCTGTAGGCTTCATCATTTACAAAGACCTTGATCTCAGATGATCGATTAGCGTCATTGAGCCGATTTATTTCAACTTCTACGCGGCGGGGAACATCGGCAATCGCCCATCGTAATGTTTGTCGCCAAGCCTTCAGTAAATCTTCATTTCCCTCACCACTCTTCAATTGCCAACGCCAAAAATCCCCAATCAGCAAAGCCCCAGTGCGGCCGCGCCCATAGGGTTGGACCACAAGTGCCGGATGCTTTTTCTCGGCGCCCGAAGTTACCGTGGCCAATACAGTCGCCCCCGGCTTAATGGAATTCGCAAGATTCACTGTTTTGAATTTCGGCATCGCAGCCAGGCGAAGCCGTTCTTTTTCTTCGGTCGACTCAATCCTGACCCAAGGCTGCAACCATCCCTCTCGAGTAAGATCGAGCGCGTATGTCTCCTCTGGCTGGGGGGCAAGACGATCTAAATAGACCGGCAACATTTCACCAATCTGAGTCTTTCCATAATCACCGCCAACAAACGACTCCTGACCGCCTAACATCAAAAGTCCTCCCCCCCGAAAACTGACAAATTGCTGCAACAATGACTTTTGATCCTCCGTAAAAAAATCGGCCTCCAAGTCATCAATCACAATCGCATCGTATTCAAAAAGCGTTTCGGCATCTTTCGGAAATCCGCCTCGCAACTCTTCTTTATCCCTCGTACCCAAACGAATAAACACGGGCTCGTCATGCTGTTCCGTCGTGTCCTCATCCTGAGAGTCGAATCCACGAAAAAGTGAATTAGATTGCTGCCCATCTCGGCCTCGAAAAGTAAACTTTGCCTCTCGTTTGGCAATCCTCACCAAGGCAACAAGATCTAATTCATCATCATCTTGCAATGACCGTCGTAGAAATTTAAGCTCCCAGTTGGGTCGTCCCGTCACATAAAGCAAACGAAAAGGACCTCGGCCACGATCCACCAGCACCAATCGCTGGTTGTTAACGACCGTTGCTTCTGCTGGGGAATCGATTATCGATTCCTCTCCGGCAGCATAAGCCTTCACGCTGAAAACATTAACTCCGCGACGCTCGGGACGTGTCTGGAAACGCACGACAAACGGCTTCCCATCTTCCACATCCACTACCTCTTTCTTGGAAACCTCATCTCCCGCTTCATCGAGTAAGGCAACCACAATTTTTTTACCTGCATAACCACTGGCCATTAATTCAGCCGTAATTGTCACTGGAGCCGATTCGAAATTTGTCTGAGTGCTGCTGACTCTCGTGATGCCAAGGTCTCGCGCCGGTCGTTGACTGCCTAATAAAACCGGAAACACCGGCGGCATGGAACTCCATGGCATAGAATCGAAAGCATCTTTATTCCAGTCGGTTGCATTTCCATCGGTCATCAAAAGAATTCCCGCTGCTGGCCGGCCGGCAAATCGATTCGCAGCCAAACTTAGATTCGAGAGAATATCGCTACCTCGCTGGTCTGCACGAAATTCTTCAAAATTGGAAACCGGCCTCAGCCGTCGGTCAAATTGATATTTGCGAACATCAAAATCTTCCGTCAACTGACTCAACCAATCAGACTCGTCATTGAGCTTCTGAAATAGCTGCGCCTCCCGCGTCGTAGTTTCGCCTCGGTCTTTTATCTGAAGACTTTGACTGTCATCGGCCATGACCACCATTAAATTCGCACCCTTTTCAGGGCGCGCGTAGCGATACATGGGCTCTAACAGGCAAGCTGCCAGTAAGAGGACTGCCGCAATTTTCATAAACGCCATGAGCGCTTTAGAACCACGGGCTGCCCTTGCATTAAAGTAAGACCAGATGACCACCACAGTGGTAACCGCCAGCAAAACAGCAACCGCCATTCCCCAGTCGGATGCTCCCCAGGCATTTGGGATCCAGGATGTATCCATTACTTCCCACCCCCAAGTTGTTCATAGTACTTTCGCACGGCATCCTGATATTGAACCGGAACGGGATCACGATCGATCGGGACCATCGCTTCGTCAGAACTCCGGCGAAGGATCTCTTCAACAACCCGATCCTGCAATTCAGCTAACGGTTGGGCAACCTTCATCTTGATCAAATCCCAATTCGGTTCCTCAGAATGCCGATTCAATTCCTTTCGAATTTCACGTGCTTGCTCGCGAATACGAGACGCCTCCGCTCTTAACTCCGGATCGTCGACCATTTCTTCAACATCGCGCAATCGATCCGACCAATCTCGAAAATCATCCCCGGTCAAAGGCCTAACGATCCTCTGATCTCCACCTGCATAGCCGCCTTGGTTTGGATTTCCCGCCTGCGAGGGTTCGTCATTGGCACCGAGATCTCTCATTAAGTCTCGCGCCTGAGGCTCCCGGTCTGGGGCACGCGCCCCGCTTCCGTCTTGCGGTTCCTGCTGGCCCTGGCCCTGGCCCGACGGGGGTTCCGACGGTTGACCTTCACCGCGACTCTCTTGCTGCTCGCCCGGGGGCGTTTGATCAGATTCACCGCGGCCCTGGCCAGAAGGTGGTGATTCGGAATTTTCTGTTTGCTCTCC
>JAPKBL010000101.1 GCA_028823415.1 Mariniblastus sp. | reverse complement strand
GTGGTTGAAACGCCAGTGGTTGAAACGCCGGTGGTTGAACCCACTGCACCGGTTGAATCGGGCGGAGCTCAATCGGAAGAGACTGCCGCTCCACCTCAAGAGCCTGGCAGTGAGACTCCTGCTGCGACACAGGAACCGGCTCCCAAGGAGAGAGCAATCAAGCCTCTCAAAGACGTTAAAGAGGAAGTCAAGCGGTCGATGTGTGAAGAGCCGGCTTTGGAAGCGATGACGACGGCAATTACTAAAGCGAGCGTCATGGTTCAGGATTATTACGAGAAGCGGCTTAGGTGGGATTTTGAAGACAGCGGAAAATCAGAAGATGAGCCTGCTCCGCTGGATCTAAAAGCAATTGCCAAGCAATACAAATTGATCGCGAAAGATACTGGGTTGGTTGATTTTACAGAATTGTCAGCCGACACATTTGGTTCGGTTCGTGTTTTTCAGAACATGATGGTTCAGGGTCGGCAATCGCCGCAGTTGATCCCCATGAGTCAAATCCTGTTCAGCGACTTCAGTGGTCTCAATACCTATGAGCCAAACACTGTCGACGACAACTGGAACACGCGGAACAGCTACCTCTATTGGGTCGCGCAAACGGTTAACACGAAAATTCCAAGTCTCGAAGAGTCTGAAAGCGAAGTTAAGAAATATTGGAAGAAGCAAGAGGCGTTTAAGCTTGCGATGAAAGCGGCTCAGGGCTATCAGAAGACGGTGAACGATAGTGGTGGAAAACTAATGAGTGAGATTAGTGGTTTACCTGAAGCCAACGTTCTTAAGACGGGTGCTTTCACGTGGTTTAGTAGTTTCGGTTCTACCCGATTTTCTAGCCCTATCGGAGTGACCTCCGCGGGGGAGGAATTCATGAAGGCTGCGTTTAAGACACCTCATTTAGAGGCGGGCGTTGCCGAAAACGAATCGCGTGACACGGTCTATGTGATTCAGCCGATCGTTGCCGGCAAAGAGATTGATGTCGTTGGCGAAGATTTTCTGACGAATCAACTCTTTAAATTCAAGCGGATTCCTGATGAAGTCCAACAGGTTTCTCAGATCTATCGTCGAGATGCGTTGATGGATTGGTACGAGGAAGTGAACGATCGAATGGAAGTTAAGATTTTAGACCGCTAGGTCGGTTCACTCGAATAATCTTTCATGAAATTCAAACCCCCGTTGCTGTCGATTCGATGGAAACGGGGTTTTTCATGCGCTTGGCCGTTCTAGTCTGGGCGCTCACCACGGTGTGGTTCAAAGACCGTGTGCTTTGGGTCGGTTTGAGCGCTGTGGATCTGACAGGCTTCTTGGTGCAAATGTAATTGACTTCTGAAATCTTTCTTCTTGCGCTTTTTGGTCACCGGCACGTAATCGCCATTGGACTGAAGTTCGGTGGCCGCAAGATTGTCATCAAAATAGGTTCTTAAGATTTTGATCAGTCTTGATTTGCAGTTCTTGTCTAAAACGGGAACCATTAGCTCAATCCTGCGA
Organism: Mariniblastus sp.; assembly: GCA_028823415.1. GTDB lineage: Bacteria > Planctomycetota > Planctomycetia > Pirellulales > Pirellulaceae > Mariniblastus. The sequence goes on along the minus strand of JAPKBL010000101.1, from coordinate 15,560 downwards.
TCAAGATTTCTGCCCATCCAGTCGGCACTGGAGATGAAAATTCGTTCATCGCCGCCATGGTGAAAATGAAAAATTCTGGCGTGTTCGAGAAATCTATCGACAACACTGATGACCCGGATATTTTCGCTTAATCCTTTTTTGCCGGGAACGAGGCAACAGATACCGCGAATGTTCAACCGGATTTTGACGCCGGCCTGCGAGGCGAGATAAAGCGCGTCGATAATTTCTTTATCCACCAGAGAATTTACTTTTGCAGTAATCGCTGCCGAGTTACCGCGAGCCGCACTTTCGGTCTCGACCTGGATCATTTCAAGGAGCGATTCCCTCAAATTGATCGGGGCGGCAATCAATTTCTCAAGCGTCTGTGGTACAGAGAGTCCAGTGATGGCGTTAAAGAAATGAACGCTATCGCGGCCGAGTTTTTCATCGCATGTAAATAAGCTCACGTCGCTGTAGAGTTTCGCGGTCGACTCGTTGTAGTTTCCGGTTCCAAAGTGAACGTACCTTTTAATCCCGGCAGGCTCGCGGCGAACCACGAGGCACATTTTGGCATGAGTTTTCAGACCACGCACTCCATAGATAACATCCACCCCGGCATCGGCGAGTTCATTGGCCCAGTTGATATTCCTCGCTTCGTCAAAACGCGCTTTTAGTTCGACGATTACGGTCACGTGCTTACCTTGTTCGGCAGCAAGGCACAGGGCTTTGGCAATCTCACTGGACTCACTTGTACGATAGAGTGTTTGCTTCACCGCGATGACGGACGGATCGTTGGCGGCAGCCTTGATAAATTGCACGATTGGGTCATACGATTGGTAAGGGTGACACAGGAGTCGATCACCGCTCGAGATGGTTTGGAAAATACTCTCAGCGCTTGAGAATTCAGGTGAGGGCTGAGCGGGCCAATTGGCATCATTGAGCTTGGGAAATCCGCGGAGGCCGGCGAGGGAGAAATAATCGGATAATCCCAAGGGTCCTCGGATTGAGTAGATGTCGCTATCCTGGACATCGATTGAATTTTGAAGGAACGTCCGCATCTCCAAGCTGGTGGAAGCGGATATTTCCAAGCGAACGCATTGACTCTTTCTTCTCGCCTCGAGCATCGCTTGCATGCCTATGAGTAAGTCGGCGCGTCCGTCTTCTTCGAGATCGACATCACCGTTGCGGGTCACTCGCAACGTATTCCATTCAACGATTTCCTGCTCGCCGAAAAATTCTGACAGAAACATTCCCACGACGTCCTCGGTCAGCATGTAGCGGTAGCCGGTTTTGGATGGAAGTGATTGGAATCTTGCGAGAGATTTTCCCATGGGGATCAAAACGTAGCGATCATGTTCCCGACTGGCGACTTGATCAAGTGACGCGAGGTTTTCAGTTTGGGCCCCCAGTCGCGAAGAAAAATCATTTTTCAACCGAACGCACATACAAATTCGGGCCCCACTGAGTGCAGGGAAAGTCTCGGTGTTTTCGATTGCAATGGGAGCGAGTGTCGACATCATTTCTTCGCGGAAACGATTTCGCAAAAATTTGAGCTCGGATTTACTTAAATGATTTCCATCGACGCGCTCGATTCCCTCGCGGGCGAGGAGCGGTTCCAGTTCGTTCAGTAAGCACTCAGATTGGTCGGTATACATCTCCCCAACGCGCGCGCGAATTTTTTCGAGTTGTTGCGTAGGTGTCCAGCCATTGATATCAAGAACGGTCTCCGAGTCTGCCACCATCGCCAGTCCGCCTACGCGAACCATAAAGAACTCGTCGAGATTGGATGCTGTGATGGCAATGAATTTCAGACGCTCCAACAGCGGATTGGACGGCCGACTGGCTTGATCGAGCACGCGCTGGTTGAAACTCAACCAACTTAATTCACGATTGAAATAGAATTGTTTCAGCTTTTTCATGATTGATTACTTGTCGTTTCCAGCACGATCTCTTTGCCAAAAATGTCCTCAAACAGCCCTCGCACTTGCTGGAGTTCGATGTTCTCCGCAGAAAATTCCGCGACATCCGAGGGAGATATTTCTACTCGATCATTTTTTTCAACACAGGAAATGGATTCGATTCGCTGCGTCTTGCCAAAATCGAGCGATTTTGCGATCCGTAGAATTGCCGCCATTTTAGCAACGAGCACTCGATTTTCTCGCGTCAATTGTGAAAAACCCTCGTGACGGGGAAGCGGTGAAGCTCCCCGATGATAACGCGCCACTAATGCCATTAATTTGCGATCAAGATTGCCAATTCCGAAAAAATCAGAATTGAGAATTAAATACATTGAATGCTTGTGTTGGGATTTCGTACTGATGAAGGCGCCGATTTCATGGAGCAATGAAGCGAGTTCAAGAATGCCGCGGCAACGTTCAGGCAATTGAAGAAGATCCTGTAATTGATCAAACAGTTGACAGGCTAGTTGGGAGACGTGGCGAGCATGTTGCTCATTGAATTTATATTTTCTTCCCAATTGAAGTGCCGAGCGAATAATCTGTGTCTGAATTGACTTCGACCAACTGCGCCCGATGGCCATTTCTTTAATGAGGCCATCACGCATATTTACGTTTGCTACATAGAAGTTGGTGACACCAAGTTCTCGTGCGAATACGAGTTGGGTCAATAAGCCCGGGCCGAGCGACTGGGCATCGGGGAGGCTCATGTGAAACTTGCTGGCAAGGTGATCAGGGGATTGAAGCAGGATTTCGGACGTGAATTCTTCCAACGCTTTCATCTTGATTTCGATCAATTCATTCGCCGCCGGTTTTTGATTGATTTCACTCGCCGCAAACCGGACCTCGCCTCCCATGGCAATAAAGCTCTTCGGGCTTGGATTGTTAGTGCTGACCTTGAATTCGCTAATGGTTTGGAGGATCTGAGATTCCATTAAAGAGCGAGACTTGATGAAGGGGGCGTCGAACAATTCGAGTTTCTGTCTTAGCCGGAGGCTGCCCAAACGATAAGTTTTTGAAAAAACGACATCGGTCTTATTGAGTAACAAAATTTCAGCCGTTCCTCCACCAGCTTCAAACAAGACAGATTGCTGGGAGAATGCTTTTTCTTCTTGGGTCATGTAAGGCAAAACACCGAGATAGGTCACCCTGTGCAATTCAGCTTCATCAAACGGCTCAATTGCGAAGCCGGTGGCAATGAAAATTCGGTCGGTGAAGGCAATGCCATTGGCGGCTTCGCGAACGCCACTGGTCGCGATGACTCTTACGTTTTCTTTATTCGTGATGCCGTATTCATTCAATTTAGTACGGTAAATCTTGAGTACTCGGACGCAGTCCTCAGTCGTTTTCTTGGTGATGAGATGTTTTGTGAATGAGTCCTTGCCGACACTAACCGCCTGAGAGAAAGATTCGAGATTTCGGATTTGGTTGGTGGTTCGATTGATTTCAGAGATCTGCATTCGGAGCGAAGACGCACCGATATCGATCACAGCGACCAGTTTGGGGGTCGCAATTAATCTCGGTTCATTGATTTGTGGGTTTGTCTCAGGTTTCATTCTGCTGTCGTTTTGTTAGCTGCCCGGGCTGTCAACCATTTGTTTTGCCAAAGCCGCGGCGCCCATTACGCCTGCGTCGTCTCCCAGTTTGGCTTCTTTAATTTTGAAGACGCTCTGGAGAGAAGGTAGGACTCGTTTTCGAGCTTTCGTTTCGATTATGGGCAGCATGTAATCGGGCATCGCTTCGATTAGCCCGCCGCCAAATACAATGATGTCCGGAGCCAGAAGATGCACGACCGTCACTACCGAAAGTGCCAGGTGGTGACAGGCGTGTTCGATAATATCCAGAACCGCTTGATCTCCGTTTTTGACGGAGTCCGCCAGAGCACCGCTTCGGATGTCTGACAGGTCTGTGCCGGCGGTTGATAATAAGTGGGGTGCCTGACCGCGAAACGCGGCTTGAGCGGCATCACTCGCGATCGACAGTCGGGACGCTAATGATTCCAGGGTCCCCGCATTCCCCGCGCCATCGAGTGGCCCCATGGCCATGACTGGAATGTGTCCTATTTCCATGCATGTGCAGTTGGCCCCACGGAAAAGTCTACCCTCATAGACGCATCCACCTCCAATTCCAGTTCCGGGGAAGATGCCAAAAACACAGCGGGCATTTTTGCCAGCACCGAATTTGTATTCCCCAAACACGCCGGCATCGACGTCGTTGGCGATGGCGACGGGGAATTTGAATTCGTTTTCAATGCTCTTGGCCACTGGGACGTTATCCCAGCCGAGGTTGGGCGCGGTGCGGATTTGACGTTTTTCTAAATCCAGCGGACCGGGACAGCCAATGCCCAGTCCACTGACATTCTCTGCAGTAATTCCAGCGTCATTCATGGCGTCTTCAATCACGGTATTGATTCGCAATAAACCTGCTTTCATGCCATCCCGACCTTTTGTTTTTTTGCGGGCGCGGCCAACCTTCTTAAACTCATTATTGAAAACTGTCGCCAGCATTTTGGTCCCGCCCAGATCAAATCCAATCCAGTGGCGGTCATCGTTTTCGCCGGTCGGGGTTTGAGACATTTAGCTTGTTTCCTGCTAATTGGTTAGGGTTAGGGTTAGGGTTAGGGTTGGAGTTTGGTTTTTTCGGGGACGCATTGAAAAATGCGTTGTTTTAATTGTCGTCGGCGGAGGAGGTCGAGTTGTCCAGTTGGGAAGCTGGGAATCTTTGGATTCGGTTGTTGTAGGAATCCACTACGTGAATTGCCCGTTCTGAATCCCAGCACATTGCCCACGGTTGGTGAAGCTGTCCAGGTTCTTTTCCTGCCGATCCCCAGATCCCAATCGAATTGCCGTTGAGGTCAAATTTTTGAATTCGGTGATTCCCGAATTCACACACAAAAACGTGGCCCTCGCCGTCGAGGAAGATCTCGTAAGGGTAGCTCAGTTCACCGGGTTTGGCTCCTGGTTTCCCCCAAGTACGGTCCAGTTTGGGCTCGTTTCCGGATACATCGAATATCTGGATTCTTCCGTTACTGGCATCTGCTACCCAGAGATGATCGTTTTCATCCATGGCGAGGCCTTGGGGGCGTTGAAATTGCCCTGGTGCTTCGCCGTGTTCCCCCCATTGGTATACGTATTCACCGGTGGGTGTGAATTTTTGGATTCGGTCATAATCACCGTATTCGGAGATGTAAATATTCCCTTTGGAGTCTTGCACGGCGTCGGTGAGGAAGCCAAATTCTCCCGGCCCCCGTCCATTAACTCCGCCGATTGTTCTTTCTTCGACCAATTCTCCTTCGAGCGTATAGAACAGCAGACGAAAATAATGGGTGTCACAAACCATCAAGTGTCCATCTTGGCTGATGGAAAGCCCACACGGCTTCCCCTGGATTAATTCAGGCATCCGCCAGCCTCGAAGGAATTTTCCATCGCGATCAAATACCTGAACTCTGGCTGTTTTGTCAACGATGTAGAGCCGGTCCTGATCGTCGATTGTGATTGCCCGTGGTTTCATGAACCGGCCATCATCGAGTCCGCGACGGCCCCAAACGAGGATTTCTTCGCTGGGATTGCTTGGCCCTTGGAGGCAGCCGCAAATTGTTGCCAGGCAAAGCAGGCCACCTAAGAGGGAACGCAAATGTATTGTCCCTAGATTCGAGTTCAATTTGAGTTTTCTGGGGTTAGACAGAATGCGGTAGATTGACCAGTCCCTGAACTGGCGAGCAGGTCGCTACTTGACCGTATTAGTCGTCCAGCGATATATTATTCTAGCGTCCTCGCCACTTTTTTGCACGGCGGTAGCGTTCGTTTGTTGGTTATATGACGTAGTTGGTATCCATTAAGTTCATCTTCACAAACAGAACCGTATGACAGCCGTTATTATTGACTTGAAAAGTTCAGAAGACCCCCGTGATGTGGTGCATCGAGCGGTCGAAGCGCTCTCGGCGGGGAAGATAATCGCGATCCCGACGGAAACTGTTTACGGGCTCGCGGCCAGCGCCTTACACCCCCAAGCGGTCAAGCGGTTGGGGGAACTCAAAGGTCGCTCTCCGGACAAACCGCTGGCGTTTGCAATCAAGAGTGCCGACGATGCTCTGGATTACGTCCCCAATATGTCAGTTGTCGCCCGACGCGTGGCGCGCCGTAGTTGGCCAGGACCAATTACATTGGTTCTTGACACTGATCATCCCGAGAGCGTGATTCATCGCTTGGATCAATCGGTACGTGAGGCGACGATTCCTCAGGGGACGGTTGGACTGCGAGTCCCCGACCACGAATTGACTTTGCAAATCATGCGTCTTTGTGCAGGCCCGATTGTTTTAACCAGCGCCAACCTTTCGGGAGATGATCCCGCGACCACTGGAGCAGAAGTTCTCGAAAAGGTCGGTGAGCACATCGATCTGATTCTTGACGACGGGCCTGCGAAATTCGGTCAGCCATCGTCCGTTGTGCGGATCAAGGGAAATGATTTTAAGGTGCTTCGAACAGGGTTGGTTGATGAAGCCACGATTGAAAAATTGACTCACTTTATCGCGTTGGTGGTCTGCACCGGCAACACCTGTCGTAGTCCGATGGGAGAAGGTTTGTTGGCACAGCGGATTGCCGACCGGTTGGGGAGTTCTATCGCTTCCCTTGAGAATAAAGGCGTGACGGTTATGTCCGCCGGAATTGCGGCGATGCCGGGAGCGCCCGCAGCGGATCAAGCGATTGACGTTATGAAACAATTTGAAATCGATATTTCGGATCATCAAAGTCAACCGATTACGGGGCGTTTGGCCAAGTTCGCAGATGTGATTTTGACCATGACGAACGGCCATCGTCAGGCGCTAATCTCCCATTGGCCAATGCTCGAGACTAGGACTAAAACAATCCGACGGGATGGTGGTGACATCGGTGATCCAATCGGTCGTCCGATTGCCATTTACAGATCAACCGCTGAGCAGATCGATCAGCAGTTGGCAGAGTGGGTGCACGAATTTGACCTCTCTCGTTTTGAATAAGCGTCGAGATCGCCGTTCGAATAACCGTTTGAATATCCTTTTAATTAATCAAAAGACGTGTCCCTTATGATAATTACGATTGGCAGCGATCATCGAGGCTTGCCCCAGCGAAGGGTTATTGCCGAAGCGATTGAGTCACTTGGTTACCAAGTCGACGATCGTGGTTCCTTTACCGAAGAAGCCTGCGATTACCCTGACGTTGCCTCGGAAGTTTGCGAGCAGGTCAGTTCCGGTGCTTCAACGTTTGGGGTTCTGGTGTGTGGCACGGGCATCGGTATGTCGATTGCTGCGAACAAAATCAAAGGAATCCGAGCAGCGCTTTGCTGTGACATTACGACCGCTAAATTAAGCCGTCAACACAACGATTCCAATGTGCTTTGTTTGGCCGGAAACCACTTTGATGAGATTCAATTCCGGGCCATCGTCACGGCGTGGTTGTCCACCGATTTTGAGGGTGGGCGTCACCTGCGTCGGGTGGCCAAGATGATGGAGTTGGACGCTGGTTGATTGGTTATTGGCTGGGACTGGGGCAATGTTGTTGGTGGGGATCTAATGCTATCGAGGGCGTTGACTGCGGTGCGCTGGCACGGAGTGAGGGGCAGTTTCAGTTTTCAGGTTAACCGAATGATAATTTATGTTTTTACGTATTTTCTTGGCTTGCTTTTTTGCCTCGTTAGCACACAACCCTTCATGGGCTCAAGAGAATGTGGATTGGTTGATTGACAATCGCAATTTCGAGGCCGAATTCAAAAAATCGGCAACGAATCCTCAACGTTACGAACTCACTAACGGGCTTGCCAAGCGTTCTTTTCTTATGCGAGAAGAGGTTGGAGCGACGGTTGGACTTGAGAACTTGAACAAAGGCGAATCCATTGTGCGGGCGGTGAAGCCCGAAGCGTTGGTGGTGATCAACGGAATATCTCATCAGGTAGGGGGCTTAACGGGACAGCCGGATCAGGCGTTTTTAAAAGATGAATGGCTGGTCAATATGTCTCCGGCTGCAGGGGCTCTAAGGCTGGTCGGTTGGGAATTGAGCGTTCCCGATGAGCGGTTGAAGTGGAAGCGGGTTCGCAATGCTTCGAGTCAAGTAGTTTGGCCTCCCGAGGGAGTGAAGGTCTCATTTGAATACCGATTGCCGGAAACGGCCTCCCCTGAAAAAGCCCCTGAGTTTCGGGTGTTTGTGCATTACGAACTCTACGATGGGGTGCCGGTGTTTTGTAAGTGGCTAACGGTCGAGAATCTCGGACAGGATTCGTTTGTGGTCGATCGGTTTTCCTCCGAATTGTTGGCGGTTGTGGAGTACGACAGTCGTGTCGAATTAAGAGATGGCGTTACCTACCCGCGACCCGAATCGATTCACGTAGAGACAGATTTCGCGTTTGGTGGGTTCAATTTTGAAAATGCTAATCGTCACGTCGTGCATTGGCGTACCGATCCTGAATACAGTACTCAGGTTAACTATCTCAAAAGCACGCCTTGTTTGCTCGAGGTCGCACCCTCGGTCGGGCCAAGTCAGACTGTCGATCCGGGGAAGACGTTTCAGAGTTTTCGAACCTTCGAGTTGATTTACGACAGTGACGACCGAGAGAGGCGTAGTCTTTCCCTTCGGAAAATGTATCGGACGATCGCACCGTGGGTTACCGAGAATCCACTGATGCACCATATGAGAGATGCGAATCCTGTGGCAGTGAAGCGCGCGATCAATGACGCGGCTGAGGTCGGGTTTGAGATGGTAATTCTGAGTTTTGGCAGTGGTTTCGATATTGAAAATGAAACCCCTCAATACGTGCGTCAATGGCAGGAATTAGCCGACTACGCCGCTAGTAAGGAAGTTGAATTGGGTGGCTATTCTCTGCTTTCGAGTCGACGAATCGGCGGCGGAAACGACATTGTCCCGCCTGCCGGTCAAGCGTTGACTCACGGGAGTTGTCCGTCTCTTGCGAGCGAGTGGGGGCAGGAGTATTTTCGAAGACTTCGTCGCTTTTATGATCAAACCGGGTTTTCATGCCTTGAGCACGACGGTCCCTATCCTGGCGATGTCGACATTACCGAACGATTACCGCTCCAAAAGGGAGAACTGGATTCGCAGTGGGTACAAGGACAGATTTCAAATAATTTTTACAGGTGGTGTCGCGCGCGGGGGATCTACATCAACGCGCCCGACTATTATTTCCTCAATGGTTCCAGCAAGTGCGGCATGGGGTATCGCGAAGTGAATTGGTCTTTGCCTCGATCGTTGCAGTTGCTTCACGCGCGACAAAATATCTATGACGGAACTTGGTATAAGACTCCGTCGATGGGCTGGATGTTCGTTCCGTTGTCGGAGTACCACGGAGGGGGCGCGGCCGCTACGATTGAACCCTTAAGGGATCACCTAGAACATTATGCTCAGATGATTGATTCGAATCTTGGGCTTGGCGTTCAGGCATGTTACCGTGGGCCGCGACTGTTTGATTCGCCCGAGACACGGGACTTAGTGAAACAGAAAGTCGCGTGGTTTAAAAAGCATCGAGCAATTCTTGAAAGCGATGTTGTTCACGGTCGCCGGCCAGACGGTCGAAACCTAGATTGGATGTTGCACGTCAATCCCGGTCTCGATGAATGTGGTATGTTAGTGGTTTATAATCCAACGGGCAGTCAGGTCAGCCAACGACTGAAGGTAAACGTTTATTACACCGGTTTGAGCGATGCGGCGGAAGTTACTGATTCGCTGGGAGGGTCGGTTCGGGTCGACGTTCAGCGAGATTACACGATTGAATTAAAAGTAGTCGTGCCCCCCAATGGCATGAGTTGGTATTTGTTGAAGTGAATAATCAAAAAAAAGGCATGTATGAAGGACTTGATTGGTTGGGTTTTTATTGTCGGCGTATTTCTTGCGTCTGGGGATTTAAAGGCTGAAACGCCTGTTCGTAGTGAGGTGATTGCCCCGATTCGAAAGGCGACGTTTGACCAAAACGGTAAATGCCGCACTCGTCGACAGGGCGGGAATCCTCGGGAGGTTGCCGGGTACCTCGTCTTTGACGGATCTCAGGATGGCAATCGTCAAGTCGATCCGCAGATAGCGGTCGGGGGTGGTTTCATTCTGCATGGCACTAATAACGGACTTATTATTTATGACAAACAGGGTAATTTTGTTAACGGTGTGAGTCAAAATTGTTTCAATAAGGGGATTGATCCCAAGCTTTTCTTTGATGCTCATAATGGCGTTTTCGGTTTTGATTTGTGGAACCCTTGGGATAAGGAAAAGAAAAAGCCGGTCAATATTTCCATTTCTGAGACGAATGATCCGCGCGGTGCCTGGAACACTTATCCCGTGCCGGCACCAGCAGGGCGAGATGGCGGTGGGATCGGATACAGTCGGAAGTGGATCGGTTACAGCTTTCCTGGCGGGCCGACCCAAACGTTTGTAATGAGCTTGGCCGAGGCCAAGGCCGGTAAGCCAGCGACTGTGTATCACTTCCAAGGGAACTTGGGGCATCCGGTTTTGACTCAGGATGCCGTCGACGATCTCTTTTTCGTGAAGCTGAACGAACGAGAAGTTTTCATTACACGGGTTTATGAATCCGCTAATGGAACGCCCGTGACGGAGACGATTTCAAGAAAACACGGGCTGAAGTACATGAAGTATCCGAGGCAATCTCCCCAGAAAGGAACCGATCAATTGACGGCGTCGGGGGATCGCAATCCTAAGAATCTGGTTTTGCAAAGTGGATTTATTTGGTTTTCACAAGCGGTGACTGTTGACGGGCGGTCAGCGGTTCAATGGCATCAAATGCGTCAGGACGGTGGATTTGTGCAGACTGGCTTGATCAGTGACCCCAAGCGGAGTTTCATTCAGACAACGATCGCGGTTAACCGACAGCTAGATGTGTTGGTCGGGTTTCAAGAAACCGGCGCCGATATGTTCATTAGTCCAAGGTTTGCATTTCGCCACGGCGACGATCCAATGGGGACCTTGCAACCTACCGTTTCGATCGGCGAAGGGCAGGCCGCTACCAACGGTGTGGCTTGGGGTGATTACAGCGGCAGCGTTGTGGACGGTGATAATGGATTTGATCTTTGGACCATCCAAAGTGTGACGGATTCCAATGGCAAGGGAGATACCGTGATCGCGAGAGTTCCTTTCAAGCGTCGATAGTTTATTAGTTATGGTAATCCATTCGAAGATAAAAAGCCGGAAAATGTTGAATCAAAGCAAGTCCGTTCCAGTTGCAATATTGTTCATTGGTGTTTTTGCGCTGTCCGCATTGGTTGGCTGCAACGAGACGGTGGAACCGAAAAAGGACGCGCTGGAAACGGTTGTTGTGGTACCGGATCCGCTCGTAATGTTGGTCGTAGGTGATGCGGATGTTGGAGAACGGATCGCTCGGCAGTGGAGAGCTTTGGAAGATGGTGAATTAGAGCTAGTGGGAATGTCAGTTCAGGATTTTGTCGCCAATGATTTCAAAGCGCCGGAGGATGTTGATGTTCTGGTCTATCCCCCGAACATGATTTCGGAATTGGTGAATCGGGATCGTATTCGAAAGGTACCAGGCGATTTGATTCAATCTCCCGATTTTAATAAGATTGGGTTGCTGAAACATTTTCGTGTGTCGATTATCAGGCACCAAGGTGAAACGTGGGCAGTGCCGTTGGGAGCTCCTAATTTTTCGTTGCTCGTTAATTCCGCGGTGGTTGCAGAAAAGTTTGTTCCAAAAAGTTGGTCTAAGATGGATCGAGCCTTATCCCGAGTTGCATCTTTTGACCAGGAGAATCCGGACGGGATACAGTATCCGGCCAAGGTCGACATGCCGTTGGCGGAACGATGGGCAGCGTGGACGTTTTTGGCCAGAGCTGCGCCGTCGGTTTGCAATCGAGGTAAACTGTCGACAGTATTTGATCGTGAAAATATCAAGCCGCTAATTAACCAACGGCCGTTTGTCGAGGCTCTTGAGCAGTTGAAATCGATTGCTAGTGAACGTTCGTATGAATTGGATCCAGCGGGTGTGTTTCGGTTGATGCAAAGTGGACACTCAGCGATCGCAATGGCTTGGCCTTCGGTTGCATTTGACCCCAGTTTGACTCCACCGGTTGATGAAGCTGTCAGTGATGGGGCGGCTACAGGGGATTTAAATCAAAATCTGACCCAAAGTGAATTTTCAGTCTATCCTCTCCCCGGGGCGTTGCGTTGGTATGACCAAAAATCGCAGCGCTGGATGATTCGGGCGAAATCGGATGAGAAGCGAGTTGGGCTGATTGGGTTTTCGGGTTTGGTGGCTTCGGTGGCCAAGGAAAGTCTGAACGAGCAAACGGCTTGGGGTTTCCTCAAATGGCTCCCCGATAAAGCCATTAGTAAAGCGACGATGGCAGAGTCTGCACTTAGCGGTCCATTCCGTGCAAGTCATCTTGGCGAGATGACACGGTGGACGGGGGATTGGGTTTCAGAAACATCGGCATTCCAGTATGCGGATGTAATTGAGCAGAATCATCAAAGGGGGGTCGTTTTGATGTTTCCACGCATTCCACAGGCTTCTAGGTATCTTGAAGCGCTCGATGTGGCAGTCCGTCAGGTAATTGCCGGCGAGTTGGAGGCCCAAGCAGGGCTGGATGCAGTCGCCCTTCAATGGGATGACATTACAGACGAAATTGGGCGAGAAAGCCAACGAAAGCGGCTACGAGAGGTGACTGGCATTTGAGGTTGGATGGAATCGAGGAGGCGTCTGCAGGTGGCCGTTGGGTAATTTTCGTGGTGGTTAAAACGATAATTCCGGCTTACTTGAAGCGTATTGCCGATAAGGCCTTCGACTATTTCGTTAAATCCTTGAGAAAGCCCTTCTCTTTTTCTTAAAGCTTGCGTATTCTCTTAGCTCGCCTACTGCGACTTCGTTGCTGTCATTTTCTAGAACGGGTTTCACTTTTCTTAGTGAGGCCAATGGTTAACCGACATGCTTGGAAAATGGTCCCTTGGTTACCATCGAGAGTTACGAATCCCCGGCGAAAATTGAACCGAACGCGTCTCACGCAAAAACCTTGGTTAGGTAGTTGGAATTGCACGAGACTCTGCGGAGTAGAAGGTGATGACATTGTTGTTCACTTTTGACCGCTAGGTGTCAGAGAAGCATCCGCTTCTCGCTCATTCGTTTTCGAAACGAGTGGGATGTGTACTTTTAACAATTTAATATTGGTTTAGCAAATGTCTAATGATGTTTCCGGTGGTTCTACGTCTTCAAATTCTTCTGACAGCAGTTCCGTTTCTCCAAAAACGACGGTAGTGCAGGTCGTTTCTCAAAACGATGGCAACACGAATCAAGCTCCGGTTCCGGTTGAGTTTGTCGTTCAAGGTCAGGTTGAAATCGAATGTGTCACCGACGATTCTGTGCAACTCAGCGTTGGTGAGCAAGAAGGTATAATGGTCGATTCTCTGTCGGTTGATCCTGCAGAGGAAGTTGCCATTTTACTTGGTGAAAAACCGAGAAAAAAACGTTCCGTTGAAGTGGAAACCGTGGTTTCCGTCGACACTACGGACATTCAGCCTGCGTCAACCGGTGAGGTTGTCGTGGACCCTTTTCTGGCGACCGAAGATTTGGATTTGCCGAAGAAAGATGCCATTCTCCCCGAGTCAGTGCAGGTTGAAGCGGAGCCCGTAGTTGAAGCGGAGCCAGTAATCGAATCGAAACCAGTAATCGAAGCGGAGCCAGTAGTTAAATCGAAACCAGTAGTTAAATCGAAACCAGTAGTTAAATCGAAACCAGTAGTTGAATCGAAACCAGTAGTTGAAGAAGAAGAGTCGCTTAGTGCGTTTGAGGAAATGGGGCTTGGTCCTGCGGTCCTGCGGGCGATTGAAAAGGTGGGTTACGAAACCCCATCGCCAATTCAAGCTCAGGCGGTTCCCGTAATTCTCTCGGGCAGAGACCTGATGGGGCAGGCAGAAACTGGTTCAGGAAAAACGGCGGCCTTTGCCTGGCCGTTACTATCAAGAATCGATATGTCGCTCAACCGACCTCAAGTGTTGGTTCTTGCACCGACACGCGAGTTGGCGATCCAAGTCACCGCGGCGTTTGAAAAATATGCGAGCGGAATCGAGAATTTCCGTGCGGTCACCATTTACGGTGGTCAGAGTTATGAGACTCAGTTGCGAGCACTAAATCGTGGCGTTCAGGTCGTGGTGGGCACGCCGGGGCGGGTCATGGATCACTTGCGGCGCAAGACTTTGGATTTGCGAAACCTGAAGACACTCGTTCTTGATGAAGCTGACGAGATGCTGCGAATGGGGTTCATTGATGACGTCGAGTGGATTCTGGAGCAACTCCCTCGGGAACGCCAGATTCTGTCTTTTTCTGCGACATTGCCGCCTCCCATTCAGAGGATTGCCAAGAACTACTTACAAAATCCTGCCCACATTGCAATTAAGAGTAAAACGGCGACAGCTGAATCGATCGCTCAGACGTGCGTCTTGCTTTCGCCTCGCGAGAAGTTGGAACGGTTAGTTCGGATTCTCGAGACCGAAGAGAGTGATGCCGTCCTAATCTTTGTGAAAACAAGAAATTCGACGATTGTGGTTTCTGAGGGATTGGTACAGCGAGGTATCATTGCGTCACCACTCAACGGTGACATTCCGCAGGCCCAACGTGAGCGAACTGTGAATCAACTTAAGTCGGGGAGAATCAACGTGGTCGTCGCCACGGATGTTGCCGCTCGCGGTTTGGACGTTCAACGAATTAGCCACGTCATTAATTACGACTTCCCCCACGATACCGAGGCTTATGTTCATCGAATTGGTCGAACCGGACGAGCGGGACGAACTGGAAATGCGATTCTATTTGTTGAGCCGAAGGAAAAAGGGAAATTGAGTCGGTTGCAGCGGGCGACGAATCAGCGAATCGATACGTTTAAACAGAAATCAATTGATGAAATTAACCAGATTCGAATTGAAAAGTTTAAGCAGCAAGTGATTGAGGCGAGTGGTCATCGAGACGTCAAGTTTTTCACACAACTGGTCACCGAGCTAGGCGAAGATTCCGAATTGTCAATGGAGCAAATTGCCGCCTCATTGGGAGTGATGGCACAGGGGCAGATCCCATTATTGCTCAAAGAGTTGAATGATCGGAAATCAAACAAGAAAAAAGATGGTGGTCGTGAACGTGGCCCGATGACACTTTATCGAATTGAAGTCGGGCGCGAACATGGAGTTGGCCCCGGTAATATTGTGGGAGCAATCACGAATGAAGCGAATTTGAACAACGATCAAATTGGCCGGATCAACATTTTTGACAAATACAGCACGATTTTGCTGCCGAATGATTTGAACTCCGAAGTGATTAATCATCTCAAACATGTTCAAGTTTCCGGTCAGGCGTTAAGTATCAACAAATCTGACAATAAGTTTTCCCGACCAGCGGGACGGGTGAATTCGAGTGGTCATCAATCGCGAGGAAATCGAACGGAGACGCGATTCGGTGATAAGCGTGGAAACGGGAAACGTTTTGAGCGAGGTGCTGCCCGGCCAAAGGCGCATCGAGAAGGGTCCAGTGAAGGCCGGGGACGCGACTACGATCGTAAGGTTCCCGAAACTAAATTTTCTGACCGTAAAGTTTTCGATCGCAAGGCTGCCGATCATAAAGCTCCCGATCGTAAAGCTCCCGATCGTAAAG
>JAPKBL010000214.1 GCA_028823415.1 Mariniblastus sp. | reverse complement strand
TCATCGACGAATCAGCGTCATCGACGAATCAGCGTCAATGGCGGACGAGCAGCAGTTCACCAAGCAAATGATCAATGGACCTTGTTCACGGCAGTTCTTTGATACGAATCCGTCGATATTCCATTTGCCCGCGGTCGCCTTCCAAACCGATGCCGCCGGTCACCGGGACGGCTAGTGCCTCGTTGAGCACTTCGCCGTTGCAGGTGCAGTGGGCAACCTCGCCTTTGACCGTGACGATCATTTCGTTCCATCCCTGCGGCACATACTTCTTCAATTCGGTGTACGGACCGGCAAGTCGGTAGTCGCGGCACTGCAATTGCGGCGCGCGAATGAACACGCCGCTGTCGGCGTAGGGCGTGGCTCGAAATTCTAATTTAAGCACAAAGTCCGTCGGAAACTGGCGAGTGGTCCACAGCTGTTGAACGCGGCGGCCCTCCGGCGGTGTCGTTACCACGAGTCGCCCGTTGATCGCTAAGTAACGTCCGTCGTCGCTGGCCGTCTTGCCGTCGAACGTGACATTCTCTCCGCTTACCTTCCCTTTGCGGTTCCGCCGAGTACGGAATCCCCAACCTGACAGATCCGTGCCGTTAAACAGGCTCTCAAACCCCGGCTCGAGTTTGAAGTCGTCCGACTCGGTTTCGAGAAACCCAAGGGTCGCTAAGATGGGTCGCATTGCCGCCGCCCACATCGCATAGCCAGCCTTGTTTGGGTGGAGTAAGTCAGGAAACTCTTTCTTTTGCGCGTCGCCGCTCTTGTCGGCAAACAACCGCCAAGTTTCCAGCACGACGATCTGCGGATCTCCCTTGACCGTAGCGGCACACAACTCGTTGACCTTCTTGATTTTCTCGGCGGGTCGACTTTTCGTGGCGGAACTGGGAAACACTTTGCAAAGAATAATCGGCATCTTCGCATCGTGATTCTTCAGTGCGTCGACGATCAGCTTGACATTGGCAGCGATGGTCTCAGGCTCAGCCTTCTCTTCGAGATCGTTGGTTCCCATCAGCATCACCACCGCCTTCGGATTCAGTGCGAGCACATCCCCTTTCAGACGAACGAGCATCCCGCGGGTGGTGTCCCCGCTGATGCCGCGGTTGGCGACCTTCATGTTGCCGAAACTTCCGTCCAGATTATCGCCCCAACCCTGAGTGATTGAATCGCCCAGAAACACGACCGAGTTCTGATCCTTCTCGACCTGCGTTGCCCAGCGACTGCGTTTTTCTTGCCAGAGTTTTTGAAACCAGCCGTAGCGGCGAATCGGCCCCGTTCCAGGAAGTCCCTCGTCCGTCGCCGGGATCTGGAACTGATTGGCTTTGTCATTCTTCTGCTGCGCAGCGAGCGGGATACTCGTGGCTCCAACAAACAGTGCAGCCAGCAGAAATGGAATCAGGAATCTTGTTTTCATCACGTTCTCCATGGATGTTCGTGGTTCAGAGGAAATCATCTGATCCGCCGTGTCGTCGCCGTTTTACCGCTCCCACACCCACGAATCCTCTACCAACTGGGCGTATGCCGTCTCCAGTTTCGCACGCAATCGCTTGGCCTCGTCCGGCTGGGATGTCGCTAAATCTGTCTTCTCGGCGATGTCGTCGACGATTTTAAAGATCTGCACGTCGGCAAGCTTCGCGGATTTGACGTTCGCCGCATTGCCGGGGTGCAGGTTCTGCAAACTCTTGAGCGCCTTGCCATCGCCATCGACCAGCCGCGCCAGAACTTTCCAGTCACCCTCCCGCATCGCCACGCGGCGCTCGTTGATCGCATTGTAATAGCACCAGATGAGCGGCTTATCGCGTACCAGGCTCCCGCCTTTGAGTGCGGCCGTGCAGTTGGTTCCGTCGAATGTGCGGCCCTTCGGTAATTTGACTCCGGCCAGCGAACAGAACGTCGGAAGCAGATCGAGTGCCGAGACGACTTCGCTTGAGACCTTGCCGGCTGGAATCGTGCCAGGCCAACGCGCGATGCCAGACACCCGGAAACCGGCATCCGTCGTCCACAGCTTCATGCCCCGCAGCGGCGCCGGCGAGCCGTACGACCTTCCCGCTCCCCCGTAACGATTGAGCGTCTCCGGTCCATTATCGGAACTAAACACCACCAGCGTATTCTTCTCGACCCCGAGCCTATCCAGCGAGTCGAGCAGCCGCCCGGTCGCCGCGTCGAGATTATGCACGTTCGCAAAATATTCGGCCTCGTTCCGGTTCTTGCTCACCGCCAGATACTTTTTAACCAATGCATCCGGCGAAGCCACCGGCTCGTGCGGCTCGTGATACGCCACGTAGATGAAGAACGGCTGGTCCGGCGTGGCCTTTTGTTGTTTCTCAAGCCAATCGATGGCCTCGTCGACGACAAGCTGACACGAGCTGCCGCGGAGTGGACCGACGGGCGTGCCGTTGCGAACAAAGTTCTTGGGGTTGATATGCGAAGGGCTGGCGTTGTTCTGCGTGGCGAACCAGTGATCGAAACCTGCGTCGCCCGGCTGTGGCTGCGCGGCGTTATTGAACCGACTATTGCAGTGCCACTTGCCCGACATGCACGTTGCGTACCCGGCCTTCTTGAGCAAACTCGCGATGGTCGGTTCCTCGCGCCGCAGGTGTACCAGATCGCGGTTGTCGTCACGTTTGCCAGTCCCCGCTGGTGGAATCCAATCGAACACCCCGGCGCGATTGGGACTCCTTCCGGTCATCAGCCCAACCCTCGACGGCGAACACACCGGCGCCGATGAGTAGAAATTTGAAAACCGCACGCCCTCCTTCGCCATCCGATCCAACCTCGCGGTCTTGATCTTCGGATGACCAAAGCACGCCAAGTCGCCGTAGCCCAAGTCATCGCACAGCACGACCACAAAGTTGGGTCGGGCGTCAACGGCGAATGTGGTGACTGGGAGCATGAAAAAAAGAAGTGCGGCCAAACGGCCGGTCGCCCGCATTGAAAACATGGTGATACTGGCTCCGGTGAATGTCGGTTCGCGGGAAATGAGTTGGACTAATTATCGAACGCGATCAGCCACGCCGCAAGTAGCCGGTAAGCCAGTGAATCGATTGACGGACTCGGTCACATTAAAGATCCAGCGGTTGCCGAATCGTCAACTTGCTGTTTATGATGCCTGCCATCCCGAATCGGTGTTTGCCGAAGGCCTCGCGATGAACGTAACTCAGGGATATGAACTTCAAAATGCGGTTGCGCAATGACGTTGTGACCGCGGAGAACAGGTGATTGGCGCCAAGGTCGGCTGTACGTCGACGGCTGTCTGTTCTCGGCTTGGGATTGATTCTGGCGTCACCGGTATGCTGGATGTTTCACAGTAGTATACGCCGGTTGCGTTGCTGCCACCGAGTCGATTCACGGATCTTGCGATCGAGCGTGAACTGGCCGTCGAGCTATCAAAGGAGCCTTGCGAGTAAGAATTTTCTACCGGGAGGGCCTGATAATTGACGACCGCTTAATTCACGGCCATGAGGTCATGCCGTTGTGGATTAAAATCACCATCCGCTTATGCACAATGGGCATTAAATCATTTGGGAAGGGCGCAGCCAGATTGATTGCACAACTTTTATCTGTTCCGCCGCGAGTTGCCGAATTCGTTTCCCTTGCAAGTCTTGGGGTTAAAAGCCGATCTTTCTATCGTAAAATTGTTAGGTTCGTCTCAATTCTTGGGAAACAAAATATGCGTTTTTCCGTCGCTCAACTCATTGTGTTTGTTACCATCGCCGCGTTCTTGATTGCGTTTGGTGATTTTTTACTAGGCATGCTCGAACGCTCTTCTATTCCAATTTCAGTGTTTGGTTTTTTGGTTTTCCTGAACGGGTCGCGAATGTTTAGCGGAAAAAATGTTTTGCTAACCTTGGCGATCTCATTGCCCGCATTATTAGTCTAGGTTTATAGGTTGTTCACATACTATCGAATTATTAGTCTCGGGAATGTCGATTCGATGGCTACCTAAGATCCAAGTTATCCCCAAAACTTCCCGCATCCAGATGCGCTTTTGAAGGTTCGCTTGGAAGATTGGCGGTTAGGCGAAACAAAGCCTCAGGACATGGCCTCTATTGTGTTTAGTGTCATTGGCTTGGGTGCGGCTTGTCTGGCGGGCTGGTTCTTGGGTTCGTTGATTCGAAGGAAATCACATAAGTAGCTATCTAAAAATTCAAAGAACAGCTTGGATTAATCCCACGCATGATGCGAAATCCACGGAAGACTAAATTATCTGCGGAGAAGACTCCCCTCAAAAAGCTCTCTCTGCTGCCGCATTACCAATTGGCTAACTT